>NZ_JACFPX010000060.1:0-322 GCF_016101765.1 Gilliamella sp. B14448G11
GGGGTGGTTTATTGTTTTTGGTGGTTTGTTATCATGTCAAATTATAAGATAACCCGTTGCAAATCATGCCGTAAATACAAATAACCGCATATACAATAAGTTTTAGTCCAAAGCCTCGTTTGTTTAAGTATCGCATCTGCGTCTTAGTCTTTTAATATCAGATTATTTTATTACTCATATCAGCATTACCTCTTATCCAATTTAAAATATCTTTATAAAAAATCTATAAATGGTTATCTGTTAACGTATGATTATAAAATTATCTCTTTCTTTTGGAGTCGTAATGGTATTTTTTATTGATTTGATATAAAAAAATTAAAAT
>NZ_JACFPX010000061.1:0-320 GCF_016101765.1 Gilliamella sp. B14448G11
CCGAAAGTCTCAATATAAAAAACCAGTTGGGGCGGTTATTTTAGAAGATCCCCTAGGTATGGTTGAGGACTTAAATTTTCAACGCCTAGCCGAAGTCAATTATACAGGGGACGCTAAATTACATAATAAAATTGATAATAAAAGTGATATTCCTTATGAATATCATGAGCTTCACACCCCAGAGGGTCAATACAAAAAATTAAATTATGACTTAATTGAGCAATATAAAATTTCAATGAGAAAATATTTTGATGAAAATAGTACAGCTGGTACCGTTTTTGTCTCTAGTTTAGAAAATCTTTTTAGTAGTGATAAATGGC
>NZ_JACFPX010000010.1:0-90187 GCF_016101765.1 Gilliamella sp. B14448G11
ATGATAAGCGCGGACAAGAGCACATCAAGTTAGCGACCGAATACGGTAAAACCCAGCTTAACATCGGGCATTTAGTTGACCAAAATAAAGAGCAGCGTGGTGAGGGATTTGAACTGCGCACCGATGAGTGGGGTGCGATTGCTGCCAATAAAGGTTTATATCTGACCAGTCAGACCGAGCCTAAGGCACAGGGTAAACAGCTTGATATGCAAGGAGCCATTACCCAGCTTGAAAATGCGTTATCAATTGCCAAAGCACTGCAAAATGCAGCAACTGCCTCTGAAGGCCATGGTGCGGATACTGACAGTCAGGAGCAACTTAAAGCGACATTAACCCAATTAGCCCAAAGTGGCATTATTGCTTATGCACAAGAGGGCATTGCTTTAACCAGTCCGGAAAATATTCAACTGTCCACATCAAATAGCGTTTCAATGACCAGTGAAAACCAAACTGACATTAATGCGTTAAAAAACATTACCGTCTCATCAGGGGAATCCATCGGTCTATTTGCTCATAAATCAGGAATGAAGGTCTTTGCCAATCAGGGGGATGTTGAGGTACAAGCGCAAAATGCCAACCTGAATATGGCCGCCAAGCAAGATATTAAAATAGACAGTGTCGATGGTGAGCTGACGATTACCGCAAGTAAAGAGTTGACGTTAATGTGTGGCGGTTCATACATCAAAATTAGCAGTGTAGGGATTGAACTGGGCACGGCGGATAATGTTTATATAAAAAGTAATGCATTGCAGAAAATGGGACCTAACACACTTGAATGCGAGAAACCTAACTTTACAAAAAATGAACTTGAACTGTCTCTAGTGCATGTAAAAAAACATCATTATTTTAGTTTTTCAGTATAATTTATAAAGGAATAGTAGAATGATTATAAGTCCTCCTTTTTTACCAGATGCGAGAGCAAATGAGTCAGATGAAACTTTTGTTAGTCGTGCAATGACACCGGCCTTAACCGGCAAATTTCCTGTAAGTTTTGAGATGCAATGGCATGGAGGAATACATTTACAAGCACCTGATTCGGATAGTCCAGTCAGAGCCATCGCGGATGGAAATATTGTCTATTCAAGACAACCCACCGCTAGGCCAACTAACCCAACCGAGCTGGGAGAGCATCCTCTTTATGACCCTAATAAAGGATGGACAGATAATGGTTGCATCGTTATAAAGCATCAAACGGAAATTGGCGAAAATATTACAGTGACCTATTACTCGATCTATATGCACCTAAATCGTATAGAAAACGATTTAACACAAGGTAATAATATATATCGTAAAGCAAAGCTTGGTGGTGCCGGTCAAATTTATGGACAAGATAACCTTATTCATTTTGAAATCATCGCTGCTGATGATCAAATAGAAAATATTATTGGTTCAATAACCTTAAATAGAAATGGCGCTAACTACTATACCAACCGACAAGGACATATTACTCATTACATTAACCGACATGGTAGAACAAGTAGCTGTTTTGGAAATATGTATTTTTATTTACCAGCCGATACTCCAACTTACAATGGAGTTCATAATACAAACCATTATACACATACCGCTACAGGTGATACATTAGGACAAGCGCTTTATTTAGAGATGAAATACCATAGTGGTAGTTGTACTTTTACCGCTTATGATGAAAATGGTACACAAATAGGCCAGCCTGTTACTACAAATGGCGATAGTCCTAGAGGAAGTGTTCATGAGTACAATCTATTTGACCAATCATCAAAAATTTGTTCCTCTATGCCAACGGCAGGTTATGAACTATTACGTTTTGGCAGAATATTAGGCACAGAAACAGCTCAAGATACCCCAACACATTATCGACAAATACCTACTGCCAGTGGCAATACTTGGGTCAATCTTAATACTGAGGCAATCAAAAAATACAGTGATGCGGATTTTCCTTTCTGGAAAGGTTGGGGTGTTGCAGATGATGATACTAATAACGACAGTCGTTGTGACTCAGAAATTGTCAGAACAATTTTAGATAATGGTACCGCTGGCTCTTTTGCTCGTTTAACAGATGCACAAAAGCAAACACGTTTAACTGAATCCTCTATTCAACAAAAATTACAAAAAATATTCTATAAATTTCCAACCGAATGGCAAAATGCTAATTTCGAAGAACGATTTGGATGGATTAAAAATCCTACAAATCAAGGCGGTAGAAACCAGACAGATGAACAATTCACATGGTTTAAAAACCATGTACAAGCGATGACATTTTGGGAACAAGCCAATATAGGTATAGATGCAAATCATTGGCACTGCCCGCCCATTGAATTTATTAAGCATTTTAGAAAATGTGGGTGGCTAAGTGAAAGTGAGCTTAAACAGTTAGTTCCTACATATGCCATTAGAGGGAATAATTGGGAAAGAGTTCCTGTGCATAATAAGGCAAGAAAAGATCTTAGATTGAATATTAATAAGATGTTAAGAAAATATTGCATCAATACGCCATTAAGGATGGCTTGTTTTTTTGGTAATGCGCTTCAAGAGAGTGGTTGGTTTGGAGACCTACCAGAAAAGAACGGTAGTTCAAATTGGTATTGTCCTTGGTATGGTAGAGGTTTATTGCAACTCACTCAACCTTACAATTACAAGTATTATTGGCAATTTAGAGGTCGAGAGATTTCGCAAGAATTTGAAACCTTGATAGCTAGGCATCATGAGGTAGAAATCATGGACCGTAGTCAAAGAAAAGCGAATCGAGATAGATTTCAAGATGCAGAGTTTCCAAACTTAAATCAGTATTTTATATGGCGTGAGGAAGTGACTAACCAAGCCAATATTGACCCAACCGATTCGGCAGGTTTTTATTGGATTAAGAACAGTATGGCAAAATATGCCGATGAAACACACACTTTAGAACGAGTAACCATTAATGCAGTAAGAAATCAGGGAACAAAGGTCTATTATCGAAGTTCTGCATTTTGGCATGCCTCTGCTAAGGTTAACTTACCAGCTGTAATTAATAATCTTTATAGCTCTACTTTAAATGGTTTCGATCAACGATGCTCTGCTTATGGAAATTGTTTAGCGGTATTAACAGAGATGAAGTTTCCTGATGCAACAAATAATCTGACTTTAGAGTTTCCAGAAGATTATCCAAGGAGAGAAATGTAAATGATTAAAAAAACTTTTTATTTATTAAGTTTATTGATAACTGTTTTTCCTACTTACGCTCAACAAATTAAGCAAGAGAGAGCCATTCCTCGCATCGATCAACTTGTCCCTCCTTACTTATCAACAATTTTATTACTTAGTCCATGTGCGGATATTAGTTTATTAGGCTTTGATGATAAAGATGATGATACAATTAGGATAGTTGATGAGGCAAAAGCGGCATATCCAGCTAATACGTGCAATAACCCTGCATTAGCAAATAAGTTATTTAAGGCACGCTTTCTTCAATATTCGACGATTACCTTAGTCGATGATCCGTGGAATTTAGATGTAGAAATTGTTGAGCAAAATAAATTGATATCACAGTGTAAGGATACTGCTTGTTTAGATAAAGTATTGGATAGCATTATTAGTGAATTATATCCTCTGTATATCAGTATTCCCATTGATCGCCCACCAACCAGTGGCCAATTATGCAATAGTAAAGTTGATTTGGCTAGTGATAAAAAAATGGACTTAGTTATTAAAAAATTAGTGGCGAGTTTAAGTACTGATGATAACTGTGGTAGTAAAGATTTTTCAGATTATGGAGATAATCCTATCGATGAGGATAAATCTAAACCTTATACTAATGTGCTTTTTGATATATGCAAAGCGAACATTGGTGACCTGTTTATTGCGGAATGTAAAATGTTTGGTAATCAGGTTAATACACAAACATGGTTTTATTTGTTAAAACCTAATATTGAACCCAAACTACTATTTAATTCTTATAATGGTCCTTATTATCCATTAGACTCGACTTGTAATGGTATGCCAGATCTTATGACGAGTGGTAGGTATAGCTCGGCAGAGCATAAAATTGTTTATTACCGTTATAATGGTCAACAATATGAAGCCGCATATAGTTATATGCAAGTAGGCATTAGTAGTGATGATAATGATATGGCCATTGCTGATCTTATTGAAAAAAAAGAAATAATTTGTAAATAAATAAAAAAAAGAGAGTACATTTGGTAGGAAATAATTAAGGAGAAATGTTTAAATGATAAAAAAAACTTTTTATTTATTAAGTTTATTGATAACTATTTTTCCTGCTTACGCTCAACAAATTAAACAAGAGAGAACTATTCCTAGTATTGATCAAATTGCCCCTCCTTACTTATCAACAACTTTGTTAATTAATCCATGTTTGGATATTAGCTTATCAGGCTTTGATGATAGTGATGATGATACAATTAAGATGGTCGATGAGGCAAAAGCGGCATATCCGGCTAATACGTGCAATAACCCTGCATTAGCAAATAAGTTATTTAAGGCGCGCTTTCTTCAATATTCGACGATTACCTTAGTTGATGATCCGTGGAATTTAGATGGAAAAATTGTTGAGCAAAATAAGTTGATATCACAGTGTAAGGATACTGCTTGTTTAGATAAAGCATTGGATGCCATTATTAGTCAATTATATCCTCTGTATATCAGTATTCCCATTGATCGCCCACCAACAAGTGGCCAATTATGCAATGGTAAAGTTGATTTGGCTAGTGATAAAAAAATGGATTTAATTATTAAAAAATTAGTAGCAAGTTTAAGTACTGATGATAACTGTGGTAGTGAAGATCTTTCAGCTTATGGAAGTTATTCTTACGATGAGGATAAATCTAAACCTTATACTAATGTGTTTTATGATATATGCAAAGCGAATGTTGGTGACCTGTTTATTGCGGAATGTAAAGTTTTTGGTAATCAGGCTAATACACAAGCATGGATTTATTTATTAAAACCCAATATTGAACCCAAACTACTATTTAATTCTTATAATGGTCCTTATTACCTATTAGATTCCACTTGTAATGGTATGCCAGATCTTATGACGAGTGGTAGGTATAGCATGGGAGAGCATCAAATTGTTTACTACCGTTATAATGGTCAACAATATGAAGCTGCATATAGTTACATGCAAGTAGGTATTGGCCGTCATAATAACTCTATAGTCATTGCTGATCTTATTGATGATAAAAAAGAAATAATTTGTAAATGAATAAATAAAAAAGATATTACCCTTGGCATGGTAGAGGTTTATTGCAACTCACTCAACCTTACAATTACAAGTATTATTGGCAATTTAGAGGTCGAGAGATTTCGCAAGAATTTGAAACCTTGATAGCTAGGCATCATGAGGTAGAAATCATGGACCGTAGTCAAAGAAAAGCGAATCGAGATAGATTTCAAGATGCAGAGTTTCCAAACTTAAATCAGTATTTTATATGGCGTGAGGAAGTGACTAACCAAGCCAATATTGACCCAACCGATTCGGCAGGTTTTTATTGGATTAAGAATAGTATGGCAAAGTATGCCGATGAAACACACACCTTAGAGCGTGTAGCCGTTGACGCAGGAAATCAGGGAACAAAGGTCTATTATCGAAGTTCTGCATTTTGGCATGCCTCTGCTAAGGTTAATTTACCTTCTGTAATTAATACTCTTTATAGCTCTACTTTAAATGGTTTCGATCAACGTTGCTCTGCTTATGGAAATTGTTTAGCGGTATTAACCGAGATGAAGTTTCCTGATGCAACAAATAACTTAACCCTAGAGTTTCCAGAAGATTATCCAAGGAGAGAAATGTAAATGATTAAAAAAACTTTTTATTTATTAAGTTTATTGATAACTGTTTTCCCTACTTACGCTCAACAAATTAAGCAAGAGAGAACTATTCCTAGTATTGATCAAATTGCCCCTCCTTACTTATCAACAACTTTGTTAATTAATCCATGTTTGGATATTAGCTTATCAGGTTTCAATGATAAAGATGATAATATTATTAGGATGGTTAATGAAGCAAAATCAAAATATCCAGCTAATACGTGCAATAACTCTGCATTAGCAAATAAGTTATTTAAGGCACGCTTTCTTCAATATTCGACGATTACCTTAGTCGATGACCCTTGGAATTTAGATATTAAAATTGTTGAGCAAAATAAATTGATATCACAGTGTAAGGATACCGCTTGTTTAGATAAAGCATTGGATACCATTATTAGTCAATTATATCCTCTGTATATCAGTATTCCCATCCACCGCTCACCAACAAGTGGTCAATTATGCAGTGATAAAATTGATTTGGCTAGTGATAAAAAAATGGACTTGGTTATTAAAAAATTAGTGGCGAGTTTAAGTACTGATGATAACTGTGGTAGTAAAGATTTTTCAGATTATGAAGATAATCCTATCGATGAAGATAAATCTAAACCTTATACCAATGTCCTTTTTGATATATGCAAATCGAACGTTGGTGACCTGTTTATTGCGGACTGTAAAATGTTTGGTAATCAGGTTAATACACAAGCATGGATTTATTTATTAAAACCCGATATTGAACCCAAACTACTATTTAATTCTTATGAAGCTCCTTTTTACCCATTAAACTCTATTTGTAATGGTATGCCAGATTTTTTTACAAGTGGTAGGTATAGTTCGGCAGAACATCAAATTGTTTATTACCGCTATAATGGTCAACAATATGAGGCTGCATATAGTTATATGGAAGTAAGCATTAGTAATGGTGATGATGATATGATGATTGCTGATCTTATTGAAAAGAAAGAAATAATTTGCAAATGAGTAAATAGAAAAGATTATACTGAATTGATCCTTGCCAAAATATTAGACAGTATTCACCTCTATAATATTGTTTAGGTAGTCGGTTTTTCATATTACTGCGACATATCCAGCCATTGGTTGAATGACGACAAATGTAATGATAATAGATTTGTCATTTTGATAAATGTTGATGGTAATAAAATGTTATGTGGTTTAGGCATTGTTCAAGAGTGAAAGTATAAGAGTGATATTAAGAGGGACTATGAGGATATGATAAAAAAATTTATTGAGTCTATTTATAAAATGTAGATCAAACTGTGTAAAACTTGAATGCAGGCACTATAGAAAGAAAGTAATTATTCATAAAAAGTACTTTTTTAATAATGTAATGGTATAGACTCCTGAATATTTTTTACAAAAATAATTTTAAATTATTAATATAATTATTTTTTTATATTAATCTAAATGTAATTATTAGATATTTCCTAAATTCTATTCAATATTTTAGTAATAGTTTTAAAAAGTATTTTTTGCCGTTGTGCTGTCAGTTATTTTGTCAAAAAGTTTCAGGTTATGGGTATGTTTCAGTAAGATGAAATTTTTTGATATAAAGTCTTAAATAATCCTCAATACAGAATCCATAAAATCCAAGATCTGTTAATCCTTTTTGATCATATTGAGACCACATGAGACCACAAATTTTAACTATATTTTGTTGGCAAAATTGAATATCGGGAGTTAACTCAAAATCACAAAGTTACGCGATTTATTGCAGTGAAAGTTAGCAAATCTATCTAAAGATAACTTGGTAACAGCTATTTATGAAAAAAGATAATAGGGAATAAGCATGTTTTATAAATGATGGTTTATTTGCTAAGAGAATTGTTTTATAAATTTAGTCATCTTAAAAATTAGGGTAAAATTTTTGATATTTTTTGTTATGTGATTACAACGTATCAGCCTGAATACACTTTTTTATTAGGCAAAATTTTTTAAGCTAATCTGATCATCATCACGATTGTCTTGTTTATCGATAACGATAATACTTTCTATCAACATTTTTCGATTCATCTGTTCATTTTGTCTTTTATTTCCTCCTTTTTCTTTAATAGCACAATATGTATCTATTTTATTTATTTTAGCGGTTATAAAATAATCAATTGCAATTTTGGGTGATCTTTTAATTTTTTATATAGGAAAAAAGACTATGAACAGCAACGAAACAACGGCGTTTATTGAAAAACTACAATCCATTGTGGGCAAGAAACATACATTAACCGATCCTGCACGTACCTTATTTTACCGTCAAGGTGCTCGTTTTGGTAAAGGCGATGCGTTGGCGGTGGTTTTGCCTGGTACGCTTGTTGAGCAGTGGCATGTATTAAAAGCGTGTGTGGAAGCTGATGTCATAGTGATCACTCAATCTGCAAATACCGGATTAACAGGGGGATCAACACCAGACGGTAATGATTATGATCGCCCAATTGTAATTGTTAGTACTCGCCGTTTGGATGGCATTAATGTTATCGAAAATGGCGAACAGGTGGTCTGTTTACCTGGTAGTACGTTGTTTCGTTTAGAAAAAGAGTTGAAAAAATATAAGCGTGGTCCGCATTCGGTCATTGGTTCTTCTTGTATTGGGGCGTCGGTGATGGGGGGAGTATGTAATAACTCAGGAGGCGCCCTCATTCAGCATGGTCCTGCTTATACACAAATGGCGGTATTTGCTCAGCTTGATGCACAAGGTAAGTTGCAATTGGTAAATCATTTAGGAATTGAATTAGGTAATGATCCCGATACCATTTTGCAAAATCTTCAAAATCATAATTATTCCGATAAAGATATTCAGCGAGATGCTGGTTTGGGGCATGATCATGATTATTGCGATCATGTGCGTCAAATCGATGCTGATACACCAGCAAGGTATAACGCTGATCCAGCTCGTCACTATGAAGCATCAGGCAGTGCTGGGCGGTTGATGGTATTTGCTGTTCGGTTAGATACGTTTCCTTTAGAAGAAAATACGGCGGTGTTTTATATTGGAACGAATAATACCAATGAATTGGATGATATTCGCCGTCATATTTTAGGACAATTTAAAAATTTGCCCGTATCGGGTGAGTATATTCATCGAGATGCCTTTGATATAGCGGCAGTATATGGTAAACATCTGTTTTTGGCGATTCAAAAGCTGGGCACTGATACCATACCAAAGATGTATGCATTAAAGAATTTTGTCGATCGAATAATGAGTAAAATTCCTTGTTTTTCTGGTAGTTTTTCCGATAAATTCGCAGTAACTGTATGTAAATTATGGCCAAATCATTTGCCAAAATCTATGCGTGATTATCGTGATCGTTATGCGCATCATTTGATTTTAAAAATGTCAGATGAAGGTATTGCCGAAGCTGAAGCATTTTTGAAATCCTACTTTGATAATAGTTCAACCGCTGAAAAACGTGATGGCAGTTATTTCCGTTGTAATAATAAAGAAGCGGAGGCTGCAATGTTGCACCGTTTTGCCGTTGCTGGCGCAGCTACAGTGTATCGTAATGTGCATACCAAAACGGTTGAGGATTTAGTGGCGTTGGATATTGCTTTAAGACGCAATGATAAAGATTGGTTCGAAACGTTACCTGAAAGTATTAGTCAGCATTTCATCTATAAATTGTATTATGGCCATTTTTTCTGTTCTGTATTCCATCAAGATTATATTGCTAAAAAAGGTACTGATTGCAGTAAAGTGGAAGAGGAGATGTTAGCTATACTTGATCAGCGTGGAGCACAATATCCAGCAGAGCATAATGTTGGGCATTTGTATCATGCTAATGAGGATTTGAAAAAATTCTATCATGCGCTAGATCCAACTAATAGCTTTAATCCAGGAATAGGTAAAACATCTAAGAAGAAATATTGGCAGTGATAATCGGGCAGATTTTATCTGCCTTAAAATTGTCATTATTGGGAAATGCTATAGTAATAACGAGTCTAATAAAAATGTTACCCAATGTTTAGCATTGGGCATGTATCATTTATTGATTTAATATGGTTTTAAAGCATTTTCTTTAATTGATATAACACTTCAAGCGCTTGTTTTGGTGATAAAGCATCAGGATCAATCTGTTTGAGAGCTTCTTCAACTTCTGAAGGTTCGCTTACTGCTTCAAAACTCAGTTGCGATTGGTCAACGTGACTATTTGCTGCTTGTTTCGAAATGATTTCAAGCTCTTTTAGCTTTTGTTTGGCGCGTTTTAATACCTGTTTGGGTACGCCTGCTAATCCTGCCACCGCAATACCAAAACTTTTACTGGCAGCACCTTCAGATACTTCGTGGATAAAGGCCACCGTGTTGTCATGTTCGATGGCATCAAAATGAATGTTATACACGCCTTGCATATGTTCAGGTAATTGCGTTAATTCAAAATAATGGGTGGCAAAGAGCGTCATCGCTTTGATTTGGTTTGCTAAGTTTTCAGCACATGCCCAAGCTAAAGATAGCCCGTCATAAGTTGAAGTACCGCGTCCAATTTCGTCCATTAGTACTAGGCTTTGTTCAGTGGCATTATGCATAATATTAGCCGTTTCAGTCATTTCGACCATGAAAGTTGAACGGCCTGATGCTAAATCATCCGATGCACCAATTCGAGTAAATATGCGATCAACCGGTCCAATGATTGCTTGTGATGCAGGTACAAAACTACCAATATAGGTGAGTAAAACAATTAAGGCCGCTTGGCGCATATAAGTACTTTTCCCACCCATATTCGGCCCAGTAATAATTAACAACCGTCTGTCAGGCGATAATTGCAGGGAATTGGCGATGAATGGGGTTTGTAATACTTGTTCAATCACCACGTGTCGACCATCTTTTATATTAATTCCCGCTTTATCTGCAAGCATTGGTTGCTGATAGTTTAATGTTAACGCTCGTTCAGCAAGGTTAGTGAGTACATCAAGTTCAGCGATAGCATCGGCACTCAGTTGCATATCGGCAAGCTGTGGCATAAGTAAATCAAATAATTCATCATACAACTGTTTTTCAAGTGCTAAAGCACGACCTTTTGAGGTGAGGACTTTATCCTCATACTCTTTAAGCTCTGGAATGATGTAGCGCTCAACATTTTTAAGCGTTTGGCGTCGTGTGTAGTGAATAGGCGCTAAATGGCTTTGTCCTCGACTAATTTGAATATAATAACCATGTACAGCATTAAACCCTACTTTGAGTGTGTCTATACCTAAGGTTTCACGTTCTCTTATTTCTAATTGTTCTAGATAATTCGTGGCACCATCTGCAAGATTGCGCAGTTCGTCAAGTTCGGCATTGTAACCAGCGGCAATGACACCACCATCACGAATTATTACCGGAGGCGCTTCAACAATTGCTCGCGTTAAAATATCTGCAATGTGATCAAATTGGTTGATTTTAGCTCGCAAGCCAACTAAAGCTGGCGCACTCAGTTGGTTTAGTAATTGCTGCATTTGAGGCAGTAAGTTATATGCATCACGCAAACGGGCAAAATCACGTGGGCGAGCGGTACGCAATGCCAGCCTAGCTAAAATTCGTTCAAGATCGCCAATCAGTTTTAATAATGGTTGAATATCATCAATATGATTTTGTAACTCACTGATTGCCTGCTGACGGTTTTGTAATAAGGTTATGTTACGAATAGGGGCATGGAGCCAGCGTTTCAGCATACGGCTACCCATTGGGGTTTGGGTTTTATCTAAAATTTCAGCAACCGTATTTTGTGTACCTCCAGATAAATTTTCGGTGATTTCAAGGTTGCGCCGCGTTGCCGCATCAAGTACCACAAAGTCGAAAGCTGATTGTTTGATGATTGAACGAATATGCGGTAGGGCGGTGCGCTGTGTATCTTTCACATATTGCAGTAAACAGCCAGCTGCGCTAAGTGCATAACTGCAATCTTCCACCCCAAATCCGACTAAATCATTAGTACCAAATTGTAAATTAAGCTGCTGTTTAGCGGTTTCAAGATCAAAATCCCAAATTGGGCGACGTCTTAAACCGTTGCGTTGTTCAATCAAAGTCATTGATTGAAAATCTTCCGGATAAAGCAGTTCGACCGGATTGGTGCGCTGCAATTCAGCCTGCATTGACTCGTAACTTTCCGTTTCAAAAATAAAAAATCGTCCAGAACTAATATCGAGTGTGGCATAACCATAATGGTTTTTTGATTGCCAAATTGATGCTAATAAATTATCTTTCCGATCTTCTAATAATAATTCATCACTGACGGTACCGGGTGTGACAATACGGACAATTTTTCGCTCGACGGGGCCTTTAGTTGTCGCAGGATCGCCGATTTGTTCACAAATCGCGACCGATTCACCAAGGGAAATTAATTTAGCTAAATAGCTTTCAACCGCATGATAAGGCACGCCAGCCATAGGAATCGGTTCACCATTAGAAGCCCCACGTTTAGTTAACGAAATATCTAAAAGCTGTGAGGCACGCTTGGCATCATCATAAAACATCTCATAAAAATCCCCCATACGATAAAACAATAAGATATCGGGATTTTCAGCTTTTAACTTTAGATACTGTCGCATCATTGGAGTGTGGTTGTCAAAATTGTCTTCGTTTATCATGGCGGTATTTCTTTTTTATTTAAAGTTCAGGCGATTACTGTATTACACTATCTAACTTTCAACAAAATCTAAGATTTTGCTATTTTATGGTCGGTGACGGCAATAACGTTCAATTTGTGATATACCAAAAGGTATAATCAATAAAGTTTATGCAATTTAATTGTGTATTAAATCATAGATAATAAGCGGTTATTATAACCTATTATTTAAATGGTTTGTATAAATTCAAAATAGGTGGTAATAAGTTGATATTCTTGGTTGAACCTTGTGCATGCAATAGTCAGTTATATTATCGAAAGTTATATTACCAAAGGTTATAGTCACAAGGTCATTTTTTATCAGTTTAAAACTTCTGTTTTAGTAATTGTACTCAACAATCTCAATTTGAACTTTTTAAGTAGCGTAATCAAATCCGCATAAGGGTTTATCTGCTGATATAAAAAGCCAAGCGTCAATGTAGGTCGTTATGTTGTATAAACGTCAATATGAATTGCGCATTGTGAGATCTAAGCTTTGAAAGTATTTTGAAAATCCTTACATATAATCTTACTTTATTTATTTCAAATTTATCTTTACCATTGAAAGTGAAAGGCTGAACATTTAAACATAATTTTAAGCAATAATAAGTACATAGATTAATAAAGTGCATAATTAATGCAGTATAGATAAACGATGGTCATGTAATTAACTCCGCCGTTACTATGGTTTTAATTTTAGGTACTATTTTTTACTTATTTATTTTGTTAGGTTAAATGTTTTGAATAAGTAAATGATTTTATTGCTAATCATCTTATTTAAGTAATTTTCCGTTAAAACTATTTAATGAATTCGTGTCTAATTTGATCGAATGATCTTGAATAAACCGTTAAAATTTGATAGCTTACAGCAAAGATTTTTTACATTTAAAAACACAAAAAAGAAGGTAATTGTTATGACAATCAAAGTAGGTATTAATGGTTTCGGCCGTATTGGTCGTATTGTTTTCCGTGCTGCTCAAAAACGTTCAGACATCGAAATCGTTGCTATCAATGATTTATTAGATGTTGAATACATGGCTTATATGCTTAAATATGACTCAACTCACGGTCGTTTCGACGGTACTGTTGAAGTTAAAGATGGCAAATTAGTCGTTAACGGTAAAACTATCCGCGTTACTGCTGAAAGAGATCCTGCAAACTTAAAATGGAATGAAGTCGGTGTTGATGTTGTTGCTGAAGCAACTGGTCTTTTCTTAGATGATGCAACTGCTCGTAAACACATTCAAGCTGGTGCTAAGAAAGTTGTTTTAACTGGTCCTTCTAAAGATAGCACTCCTATGTTTGTAATGGGTGTTAATGATAAAGACTACGCTGGTCAAGATATCGTTTCTAATGCTTCATGTACTACTAACTGTTTAGCGCCTTTAGCTAAAGTTATCAATGATAACTTTGGTATCGTTGAAGGTTTAATGACTACTGTTCACGCAACAACAGCTACTCAAAAAACTGTTGATGGCCCATCTCACAAAGATTGGCGTGGTGGTCGTGGTGCTGCTCAAAACATCATCCCATCTTCAACTGGTGCAGCTAAAGCTGTAGGTAAAGTTATCCCTGAATTAAACGGTAAATTAACTGGTATGGCTTTCCGTGTTCCTACTCCAGACGTTTCTGTAGTGGATTTAACTGCGCGTTTAGCTAAACCAGCTAAATACGAAGATATCTGTAAAGCTATCAAAGCAGCATCTGAAGGCCCAATGAAAGGCGTTCTTGGTTATACTGAAGATGCAGTTGTTTCAACTGACTTCTTAGGTGAAGTTTGTACTTCTGTATTTGATGCGAAAGCAGGTATCCAAATCAGCGATACTTTCGTGAAACTTGTTGCTTGGTATGACAACGAAGTAGGTTATTCTAACAAAGTATTAGATTTAATCGCTGTAGTTTCTAAATAATAGAAGCAATTCATAATTATTTCAATAAGCGGCCTTTGGGTCGCTTTTTTATTACAAGATTGTCATCAATTTATAAATGTACAATTTATAAATGCAATAAAAAGCCCATTTGGTTAAATGGGCTTTTGCATTCAAACTAATAAAGAAATTAGTTGGTTAGATAACAACAACTTCAGCTGCTGCTGGTCCACGAGGGCTATCTTGAATAGCAAATTCGACTTGTTGACCTTCAGCTAAAGTTTTAAATCCGTCGCCGGAAATAGCTGAGAAGTGAACAAATACGTCTTTACTACCATCGGTAGGGGTTATAAAACCGAAACCTTTACTCTCGTTAAACCATTTTACTTGGCCAGTTTTCTTATTCATTTACTAGACATCCTAACAATAATTAATAATTTGCCTTTAAGGCACGAATAGACCTTCACTTAGTATTATTAATTCAACTCAAAACTAAAAATATGATTAACATTACATAAAAAAAGTTAATCGTTTTCATAATAAAATACTGCGTTATAAGTCTGCTACTATTACCGCATAAATTATAATCGAAAGCAAGGTTTTAATGACAATTTTTTAATCTTAGAGTGCCGTTTTATATAAATTTTTGTTTAAAATCAACTTAATTTGATATAAAACAATTTAAACATGACAAAAAATTATATTTATTTCGAAAGTCAAAGTTTACACTAAAAAAAAGAGTCACTAACTATTTTTTAGCGACTCTTTTTTTAACGTTTACTTAATATAAATTTTGTAAATTTTTTGGTTAAGTCTATTTTTTGTTAGCTCTTTCGAAAGATTCGATAATTTCTTTACGAGCCGCATCTGCGTTTTCCCATCCATCAACTTTAACCCATTTACCTTTTTCGAGTGCTTTGTATTGTTCGAAAAAGTGTTTGATTTGAGATTTAAGTAATTCTGGTAAATCTTCAACATCTTTAATATGGTCATATTCTTTTGAAAGTTTTGTATGTGGTACCGCAACTAATTTAGCATCTTCGCCCGCTTCGTCGGTCATTTTTAATACGCCAACTGGGCGACAACGAATAACTGAACCTGGTTGTAATGGGTACGGAGTTGGGACTAATACATCAACAGGATCACCATCAAGAGATAATGTGTTATTGATATAGCCATAGTTACAAGGATAAAACATAGCTGTTGCCATAAAGCGGTCAACAAATACTGCGCCAGTATCTTTATCTACTTCATATTTGATTGGATCTGCATTGGCAGGAATTTCAATCACAACATAAATATCATCGGGTAATTCTTTACCAGCTGGTACATTTAAAAGTCCCATTTTTTGTATCCTCTATCTAGATTAATAATAGTTTAGTTCATCAGTAATGAGCGTACATTATAAAACTTATTCTGTATCGCTCAATTCTTTTAAATATTGAAAAATTTGTCTTGCTGTTTTAGGCGGCTTATTGGATTGTAACTCTTTTTTGGCTAAACGAGCTAAAGTACGCAGTTGTTGCCTGTCAGCATTTGGGTATAAACCAATAATAGTTTCTGCATCACCCGTTTCAATAAGTTCATCGCGCAATTTTTCTAATTTATGAAATATTGCTACTTGTTGATTATGGCGATTTTTAAGTTTGTTTAGAGCAAGGGTTATCGGTTCGATATCACGATTGCGAAGCAACTTGCCAATATATTGAATTTGTCTTCTATAACCTTCTTTTTTGATTTTTTGCGCTAATTCGATAGCGTAAAGTAAATCTTCATCAAGAGGAATTTTAACAATTTCATTTTTGCTTAGATTAACTAGCTCAATTCCGAGTTTTTTAAGTTCTTCTGCATCTCTTTTGATTTCGCTCTTACTGACGTAAATGATCTCATCTTCGATCTCGTCGACAGCTAAGTTTGGTTCTTTGATTGTCTCTTGATTTTGATTCATATGATTTCTTTTGTTAACTAAAATGCAATTCTGGCTTATTATAACGTATCACTAGCAGAATTGTAGAAAATAATAAAATGAGTATAGAACAAATCAAGAAAGACGCTTTAACCCAAAAAGAAAAATTATCCGCTATTGTTGCTCATGCTATTGAGCAAGCTAAACCAAGAGTTGATTCGGTTGAAGTTTCAATTAATCAATCCACGGGTATAAGTATCAGCACTCGTATGGGGGAAACTGAAAACGTAGAATTTAATAGCGATGGTGCATTAGGCATTACGGTTTATCAAAACCAACGTAAGGGGAGTGCATCAACAAATGATTTATCCCCGCAGGCGATTGCCCAAACCATTGATATGGCCATCAACATTATGCAATATACTTCACCCGATCCTTATTCTGGTTTAGGTGATGTAGATTTGATGGCATTTGATGCTCCAGATTTAGATCTGTTCTATCCAAGTGATTTGAATGTCGATAAAGCCATTGAGCAAGCCAAACAAGCAGAAGAAGCTGCTTTAGCTTATCCCGAGATTATTAATAGTGATGGCAGTTATTTTGGAAGCCGTTATGGTATTTATATGTATGGGAATAGCTTAGGTATGTTGAATGGTTACTGTGCAAGTTCTCATTCTCTATCTTGTTCAGTTATCGCAAAACAAGATGAGCAAATGGAGCGCAATTATGCTTTCACTTCATCACGGGACATTGGCGATCTAAAATCACCCCTATGGGTCGGCCAACAAGCTGCCGAAAAAACGATTGCCCATTTAGGGGCGAGACAAATTGAGACCATGCAAGTACCTGTTCTGTTTTGTGCGGATGTAGCGGTCGGATTAATTAGACACTTAGTGAGTGCGATAAGTGGTGGTGCAATTTATCGTAAATCTTCGTTTTTGTTAGATAGTGTGGGTAAAACAATATTCCCATCTTGGTTAACTATTTTGGAAGATCCTTTCATTTTAAAAGGAATTGGTTCTTCACCATTTGATAGTGAAGGAACAAAAACCGTTAAACGTAATATTATTGAGCAGGGTATTTTACAAACTTATTTATTGAGTAATTACTCAGCCAGAAAATTAGGTCTAAAATCAACAGGACATGCTGGCGGTATACATAATTGGTTAGTCTCATCAAGTCAAACAGATGCAGACTTTAATGCAATGTTAGCCAAATTAGATAAAGGTGTGGTTGTGACCTCTTTAATGGGGGATGGTGTTAATAATGTCACGGGAGATTATTCACGTGGAGCAACTGGATTTTGGGTGGAAAATGGTCAAATCCAGTATCCAATCAATGAATTTACTGTTGCTGGTAATCTCAAAGATATGTATCAAAATATCGTGGCGATAGGGAATGATCTTGAAACAAGAAGTAATATTCAATGCGGATCAATTTTAATGGAAAACATAAGTATAGCTGGAAGATAATAAAACATGCAAAAAGTGGAAAACAAAGGGATATTACAAAAAATAGCATTGTGGATGCCAGGATTAATCAGTTTATTGCATTATAGACGGGAATATTTTAATTCTGATATAAAAGCAGGCTTATCGGTCGCGGCTGTTTCGTTACCTGTATCTATTGCATACGCTGAATTAACGGGCGTAGGTGCAATAGCTGGATTATATTCAACTATTTTACCCCTTATTGTTTATGCACTTTTTGGCTCTTCTAAACAACTTATTGTTGGCCCAGATACTGCTACCTGTGCGGTAGTTGCAGCCGTTGTTTTTCCTTTAGCTGAGGATGATCCTATTTTACGTTGGCAATTGGTTATATTGTTAACCATTATGATTGGAATATGGTGTATTATTGCCGGTAAATTGCATTTAGGGGCGCTAGCTGATTTGCTCAGTCAACCGATTTTAATCGGTCTACTTAACGGGATTTCAATCACAATTATCATTGATCAGTTTGCTAGGACGTTAGGTTTTTCTTATGACTTTTCATATTTAATTGAACGAGTCGTATATTTACCTTTCAAAATATCTGAAATCCATATTTTAACCGCATTGGTCTCGTTTTTTACTTTACTCATATTAGTTGCTTTGAAAAGATTAAGACCTCGCTATCCAGCTCCGCTTTTTGCCGTAGTGATAATGACCTTTTTTTCATGGTTATTTAATTTTGAATCGTACAGTATACGTATCATCGGTCAAGTTAGTGGTGAATTTATATCTGCTGAATCATGGATTGGTTTTGATAAAGCAAAAATGCGAGAATTAGTGGTTCCATCATTGAATATAGCGGTTATCTGTTTCGTTAGTATGATGATAACGGTTCGTAGCTTTGCCTCTAAAAATAATTATGAAACAAACGCCGATGTAGAATTTAGAGCCTTAGGTATGGCTAATATTGTAGCAGGATTATCACAAGGATTTGTGGTCAGTGGCACTTCATCGCGTACAGCTGTCAATGATGCCAATGGTGGTAAAACTCAGCTCGTTTCAATTATTGCTGCGATATTAATTGGTTTAGTGGTTCTGCTTTTCCTATCGCCTTTACAATACATTCCCACTTGTGTATTGGGGGTGATTTTAATTTACTCTTCACTTTCTCTTATTAATTTCCAAACTATATTTCGTTTTTTCAAGTTTGATCGTGATGCGTTTTACTTAAGTTTAATCACGTTTATCTCGGTGTTATTGATTGGCATTATTCCGGGTATGGCGCTTGCGGTTTTGCTAGGACTCTTTCTGTTTTTACGCCGTGTTTTCCGACCGAAAGATCAACTTTTAGGGATGGATGATAGTGGTCGTATTCACTCTTTAGGTAAAGAGGTTAAACCACTAAAAAGTACAATTATTTATCGATTTAATTCTCCACTGACTTATTTCAATATTGCATATTTCAAGCGAAAAATTATAAGTTATATTGACGAATCAGAAGAGCCAATAAATTACGTGATTGTCGATGCGATTCCTTGTTTTACTTACAAAGATGTCAGCGTTTTACTCGGTGTTGAAGAATTAGTTAAATCTTTAAAAGTTCGAAATGTTATTTTGATCCTATCTGGTCGGCGAAAAACACTCAAAAATTGGTTTAAACAGATGAATATACAGCTTGATGAAGAGTATATTGAATTTGCTTATGATCTCTATTTTTCAGTCAGGTTAGTGCAAAGTAAAGAGCATATAAACAGTGACGATGACGATGTGAATAGCATAGAACATATAGACAATAATGATGAAGAAGATGTAAATAGCAAAGACATTGATAATTAATCATTGCGTGGTTTATGGGGTATTTTATGAATAAAAAAATAATTAAGATCGAAATGCTCAGTACTGGTGATGAGGTTTTATATGGGCAAATAATTGATACCAACGCGGCGTGGTTGTCTGAATTGCTTTTTCAGGAAGGCATCTTAATGACTTCCAGACACACGGTTGGCGATGATTTAACGCAACTTATTTACACACTTAAACAACATAGTTTAGATAATGATATTATTATTGTAAACGGTGGTTTAGGGCCAACAAGTGATGATTTAAGTGCACAGGCAGCAGCATTAGCCAATCACGAATCCCTTATATTGCATCAAGAGTGGGTGGATAAAATTGAGCAATATTTTTCAAGCCGTGGTAAAACGATGTCGCCAAGTAATATAAAGCAGGCGATGTTACCCCAAAGTGCTACTTTAATTGATAATCCTATGGGAACAGCATGTGGCTTTAAAATGCGGATCAATCAGTGCCTTTTATATTTTACTCCTGGTGTCCCGAGCGAATTTAAAGAAATGGTTAAAACCTCAATTTTGCCTGAAATTAAATTAAGCTTTCCAACATTAGAAAAGAAATTATGTTATCGACTGATGACCATGGGACAAACAGAAAGTGATTTAGCAACGAAAATTGATAATAAACTAAATATACCAACTGATATTGTAGTTGGATATCGAGCAGCAATGCCAATGATTGAACTGAAATTAACGGGGTCAGAACAACAAAGAAATAAGATGGATGAGTTATGGCAACAAATTAAATCAATTGTGGCTAACAACTTCTTGTATGAAGGTGTTTTAACTCAACATGGCGATCTAGGCTTAGCAATGCTTGTTTCCAGAATTTTACTCGAAAAAAATCAAACCATCGCTGTTATTGAACAACAATCAGCAGGCGTTATTGCTCATCAATTATTTGAGTGTGAAGCGCCGCTGGTTAAGTCGGAAATCGTTCCATTGTTTCTTGAGGATTCTAAAGACTATTTTTTAGACATATTAACTAAAAATAGGGCTGATATCGTACTTGGGCTAGTTAATTTTAGAGAAAGGAATACGGAATTTACCTTGATCATAGCTACGTCACAGCAGTTTTTGAAATTTAATTTGAGATACACAGGTCGACAACAGAATCGTCACATCACTCAAAAAATTCTTTGTGCAATCGCTTTAGATGCTTTACGCCGCTATTTTGAAAACATGCCAATTATTGGTACGAATGTTTGGTTAGATTTGATTGAATAACGATTGATAGTTTTTTGTAAAAAATCCAGCTAGCTTGGGTTTAAAAATAATATTAATATGGACATTTTGCTACAAAATTAAGTACAATAATAGATCTTTCAAATAAAGCAATTTAGTAAAACAAATTAGAGGTAAAAATGGCTCGTGTAACTGTCCAAGATGCAGTAGAAAAAATTGGTAATCGCTTTGATCTCGTTTTAGTTGCAGCAAGACGTGCTCGTCAATTACAAATTGAAAATAAATCGCCATTAATTCCAGAAGAAAACGACAAGGAAACCGTTGTTGCGTTACGTGAAATTGAAGATGGCCTTGTCAACAAACAAATTCTTGATACTGCTGATTTCCAAGCTCGTCAAGATGAAGAAGCGGAAGTTCGTTCTGCACTTCATGAATCGATTCTTCTTGATAATACTCCCTCGTACGAATAAATTCTGATGAGAATTGCTTATGCAATATTTTGATGGTTTAAAAGAGGTTGTCACATCTTATCTTCCAGCTAAACAAGTTGAAATTATTCAAGATGCTTATCTCTTTGCTCAAAAGGCGCATGACGGGCAATTCCGATGTAGCGGTGAACCTTATATCACTCATCCAGTTGCGGTTGCGACAATTTTAGCCGATATGCGACTGGATTATGAAACAATCATCGCTGCACTCTTACATGATACTATTGAAGACACACCTGTCACCTTTCAAGATATAACGGAAAAATTTGGTAAACACGTTGCTATCTTAGTTGAAGGTGTTTCTAAATTAGATAAATTAAAATTTCGCAACAGACAAGAGGCACAAGCTGAAAATTTTCGCAAAATGGTTCTCGCCATGACCGAAGATGTGCGCGTTATTTTAATTAAACTTGCTGACCGTACCCATAATATGCGAACACTGGGCTCATTAAGACCCGATAAACGCCGTCGCATAGCAAAAGAGACATTAGAGATTTATGCTCCTTTAGCACATCGTTTAGGTATTCATCATATTAAAACTGAGCTTGAAATATTGGGCTTTACCGCGATGCATCCTAATCGCGCAAAAGTTTTAGAAAAAGTCGTTGATGTCGCTCGTGGCACCAGAAAGGAACTTATTAAGCAAATTTTGTCAGAAATTAGAGGACGTTTAGCCGATGCTCATATTGATGCAGTCGTGGAAGGATTAGAAAAAAATATCTATGTGATTTATCAGAAAATGCAAATGCGTGAACAGCATTTTCACTCAATCATGGATATCTATATTTTTCGTGTTGTCGTTAAAGATGTTGATGCCTGCTACCGAGCTCTGGGTTTAGTACATAATCTATATAAACCACGTCTTAACCGATTTAAAGATTATATTGCCATTCCTAAAGCTAATGGTTACCAATCGTTACATTCATCGTTAATTGGTCCTCATGGTACTCCAGTAGAAGTGCAAATACGCACTGAAGATATGGATCAAATGGCTGAAATGGGGGTAGCTGCTCATTGGGTATATAATGAAAAAGATGAGATTACGCATACTACGGCCCAAATTAAGGCTCAACGCTGGATGCAAAGCTTATTAGAGCTGCAACAAAGTGTTGGTAACTCATATGAATTTATTGAAAATGTGAAATCGGATCTGTTTCCTAAAGAGATCTATGTCTTTACGCCTAAAGGCCGCATTGTTCAATTACCTGAAGGGGCAACGGCCGTTGATCTCGCTTACGCAGTCCATACAGATATTGGTCATCAATGTATTGGTGCAATTGTTGATCGCAAACCTTATCCACTATCCCAACCATTAAGTAATGGTCAAACGGTTGAAATTATTACTTCACCTGAGGCTCGACCTAATGCTCGCTGGCTCAGTTTCGTGGTAAGCGCCAAAGCAAGATCGCGTATTCGTCAAGCGTTGAAATCGTTAAAACGTGAAGATGCCATGGAGCTAGGACGTCGATTACTCAATTTGGCACTAGTTAACACAGGTGGAATTGAAGCTCTTACTGATCAACAGATCAAGAAAATTTTACAAATTACCAAATTACAATCCTTTGATGATGTGTTGGCTGAAATTGGCTTAGGTAATATTATGAGTCACTTTATTGCCAAAGGCTTAAAGCATAATGAATTATTGCAAGATCAATCTGATCCAAGTTCAACTTTAGTGATAACGGGAAGTGAAGGTGTTTTAGTTATTTTTTCAAAATGTTGTCATCCAATACCTAATGACCCTATCATTGGTCATGTGAGTGCAGAAAAAGGTTTAACCGTACATCATGAATCTTGTCGTAATATAACAGGTTATCAAAATAATCCTGATAAGTATATTCCTCTTAAATGGGCGACAAATATTGACCAGTTCTTTGTTGCTGAAATTTGGGTAGATATTTTAAATAATCAAGGATCATTAGGTCATGTTCTTTCCATCATAAATGATGAAAAAGCTCATTTACAATGGTTAAATACGGAAGAAAAAGATCGACAAATTTATACTATCATCTTACAAATTGAAGTAAAAAACGCTCAACAACTTAATGAATTAATGCGCAAATTGTCTTTACAACAAGATGTTGTGAGTGTGACTCGCAATATCAATTAATTATTATGGTAAACCGTTTTTTCAATCACATTCCATTAATTAAATTAAGTGGAATTGGTAGTAGTTTAGAAAAAAAATTCCATACCCTTGGTATTGATACCATTCAAGACTTATTATTCCATTTTCCCTTACGTTATGAAGATCGCTCTTCATCATGTGCTATTGGTGATGTAGCTATTGGCGAACATACCACGATTGAAGGTTGTATTATAAAAACCGAAGTGATTTTAAAACGCAAACAAATGTTAGTTTGTCATATTCAGGATGAATCAGGCATAGCGATATTGAGATTTATGAATTTCAATGCTGGCATTAAAGCAAGTTTGGCTCAAGGAAAATGGGTAAGTGCTTACGGTGAAATAAAAAGTGGAAAAAATTATCCAGAAATTATTCATCCACAATATAAAGTTAAAGCAAGTCGTGAAGATAATGCCTTAGCCGATGCGAGTCAGGAAAGATATACCCCTATATATCCGACAACCTATGGGTTAACTCAAAATGTGATTCGTAAGTTAATTCAATCTGCTTTATTACTGTTAAAACGTAATCCTCCTGCTGAGATTTTACCTCCTCAATTAGCGAGCCATTTTTTACCCGCGTTAGATTCATTAAATATCATTCATAATCCACCAATTGATACCGATATTAATCAATTAGTCACTGGTGAGCATTGTGCGATTAAACGATTTATTTTTGAAGAGTTACTTGCTTATCACTTAAGTATGTTGCTATTGAAAGTCGATAATCAAAAGCAACAAGCTTATGCCATGCATACAAGTCAGAAGTTTATAAAACCTTTTTTAGCATCATTACCTTTTAGTCCTACGAATGCTCAGCAACGTGTCGTTGGGGATATTTATAAAGATATGGCTAAACCTATTCCAATGATGCGTTTAATTCAAGGGGATGTGGGTTCAGGTAAAACTTTAGTTGCTGCATTGGCGGCATTAAATGCCATAGAAAATAATCAACAAGTCGTCTTAATGGCACCGACCGAGATATTAGCGGAGCAGCACTATAACAATTTTAAACAATGGTTTGAACCCCTTGGCATCACTGTGGATTGGTTATCTGGGCGTTTAACTGCAAAAAATAAAAAGCAGCGTTATGAAGGCGTACAAAGTGGCAATATCACTATGTTAATTGGTACGCATGCTGTTTTTGTTGATAAAGTGGAATTTGCAGCTTTAGGCTTGGTGATTATTGATGAACAGCACCGCTTTGGTGTTAATCAGCGATTGACATTGTGGGAAAAAGGTATAAAAGAAAGTATGCATCCTCATCAATTAATTATGACGGCAACACCGATCCCAAGAACGTTGGCAATGACTGTCTATGCTGATTTAGATGTCTCGGTGATTGATGAGTTACCACCTGGTCGCACGCCTGTTACAACGGTCGTTATTCCTAATTCTCGCCGAGATGAGATTATTGAAAAAGTCAATCAAGCTTGTTTAAGTGCACGGCAAGTTTATTGGGTTTGTACCTTAGTTGAAGAGTCAGAAACACTTGATGCCCAAGCTGCTGAAATGTTAGTTGAAGAATTGCGTGAGCGATTACCTAATTTATCCATTGCATTAATACATGGCAAAATGAAATCAGATGAAAAACAGTTGGTGATGCAAAACTTTAAAGCTGGTAACACTCAACTCTTAGTTGCAACAACGGTAATTGAAGTTGGTGTTGATGTACCCAATGCAAGTTTGATGATTATTGAAAATGCTGAACGACTGGGATTAGCTCAATTACACCAATTACGTGGGCGAGTTGGCCGGGGTAGTGCCGTTTCTCATTGTGTTTTAATGTACCAAGCTCCACTTAGTAAGGTCGCTCAAGCCCGAATGAGAGTCATGCGTGAAAGCAATGATGGTTTTGTTATTGCCCAAAAAGATCTTGAAATTCGTGGCAGTGGTGAAATTTTAGGGACTCGTCAAATGGGTGTGGCAAACTTTAAAATCGTTGATTTAATTCGTGATCAACATCTGATTAGTGAAGTACAAAAAACATCTAACTATCTACAACAAAACTACCCACAAGTCGCTCAGCAATTAATAGCTTGTTGGCTTCCAGATCGTCAAAAATACATTAATGCTTAGTGCTAAACGATTATTTATTTTTTAAGCCTAATCAATCAGATTAAATATAACTCTAATATGGCTGATCTTTTTTATAAATGATTTCTTTTTGGGAATTTCTTTGTAAAAAAGTTACAGGTTACACCTACGTTTCAGTAAAAAATGGCTGGAATAATGGTATGAGTTGTAATGATTTAACGTTAAATATCCGCATTTATCAGTAAAATCAGACATAGTAAAAGATCTTGTTTTTTGACTGAATAAAAGTAGGTTTGTAAAAAAGTTTCAGGTTACACCTATGTTTCAGTAAAAAATGGTTAGGATAATATGAGTTGTAGTGATTTAACGTTAAATACCTGCATATATCAGTAAAATCAGACATAGTAAAAGATCTTTTTTTGACTAAATAAAAGTAGGTTTGTAAAAAAGTTTCAGGTAACACCTACGTTTCAGTAAAAAATGGCAGGGATAATGGTATGAGTTGTTATGATCGAACGTTAAATACCTGCATATATCAGTAAAATCAGACATAGTAAAAGATCTTCTTTTTTTGACTTAATAAAAGTAGGTTTGTAAAAAAATTGGATAAACCCATTTTTTAACTGATGTCGTTGTAGATCGGTTCATAAAAACTCATTTGATCCAAAAAAATTAAAAATTAGATTGAATGTTGCAACCTAACTCAACATAAGTAAACAAATGAATATTTTTGATATCAAAGTAATATATAACGATTTGATTATTTATGCTTTGCACGGATATGGCTATCGTGTAATATAGTCGGCATCGTACAAATGAAATAATTGTGAATGTTCTATGAAATCATCTATAAAATTACTTTCTATACTTTTAATTACATTGACATTATTGGGATGTGGACTGAAAGGACCTCTTTATATGCCTGCTGAAAACTCAACAGCATCAATGGATTCGGATTCAATTAACCAAACATCATAATGGAATAGCTTATGGATTTTCTACATTATCAAAACGGTCAATTATTTGCTAATCAAGTTGCTATATCTGATTTAGCTGAGCAGTATGGTACACCATTATATGTCTATTCATCAGATTATATCACTAAACAGTTTTTAGCTTATCAACAAGCTTTAACCGATACGAACCACTTAATCTGTTATGCAGTTAAGGCTAACAGTAATTTATCCGTATTAAAACAATTGGCAAATTTAGGCGCAGGATTTGATATTGTATCTCAGGGTGAGTTGGAACGCGTGCTAAAAGCGGGGGCAGATGCTAACAAAGTTGTCTTTTCTGGTGTGGCAAAATCAATTGTTGAAATTGAACGTGCACTGACAGTGGGTATCAAATGTTTTAATGTTGAGTCCGAACCTGAGCTTTACCGAATCAATGATATTGCTAAAAGATTAAATAAGATTGCAGCAATTTCGTTAAGAATTAACCCCGATGTTGATGCCAAAACTCATCCTTATATTTCAACCGGATTACGTGAAAATAAATTTGGTATTAGCTATCAGTTAGCATTGGATGTGTATCGTAAAGCCCAATCATTATCGAATATCAAAATAGCAGGCATTGACTGTCATATCGGTTCTCAGTTAACTGAATTATCGCCATTTTTAGATGCGGCTGATCGTATTGTGGCATTAGTTGACGAATTAAACGCTAATAACATTAATATTGAACATATTGATTTAGGTGGTGGACTTGGTGTTTGTTATAATGATGAAAAAACCATATCCCCTTTACAATTTGTTACTGAGTTGAAAAAGAAATTTGCCAAATACGCTAATGTTGAGCTTCTCTTTGAGCCGGGTCGTTGTATTGTGGCCAATGCGGGACTATTAATTACAAAAGTAGAATATACTAAGCATCAAGATGGTAATCATTTTGCCATTGTCGATGCGGGTATGAACGATTTAATTAGACCAGCCCTATATGACGCTTGGATGCGAGTTTTACCAGCAAAAGAACCAAAATCATCAGATGAGACCTTGATATATAATGTCGTCGGCCCAATTTGTGAATCAAGTGATGTGTTGGCTTATCAACGTGAGCTTTCGGTTCAACAAGATGATTTGTTAGTGGTTTGTAGTGCTGGTGCTTATGGATTTAGTATGGCATCGAATTATAACAGTCACCCAAGACCTGCAGAGGTGATGCTAATTGGCGAGCAACAACATAAAATTATTCGCCAGCGAGAGTCATTTGACGATTTATGGCGAGGTGAATCTCTATAATAAATAAAATTTCTGATGATTTAGAAATTCAGTGATAGGGTTTCATTCATCAGTCATTGTGATGACCTTATTAGGTTATATAACTCAATAGATAATTATGTTTTTTTCAATAGAAGGTAGAAATAGATGAACTTTTCAAAAATGCATGGACTCGGAAATGATTTTATGGTCATTGATGCGGTAACCCAAAATGTTCATCTTTCGACTGAAATGATTAAACGTCTTGCCGATAGATATACTGGAGTTGGTTTTGATCAACTTTTGATTGTTGAACCTCCTTATGCTCCAGATACCGATTTTCATTATCGAATTTTTAATGCTGATGGTAGTGAGGTTCAGCAGTGTGGAAATGGAGCTCGTTGTTTTGCGCGTTTTGTTCGCTTAAAAGGTTTGACTAAAAAACGCACTTTAAAAGTTAGCACGATGAAAGGTAATATTGTGTTAACTGTTAATGATGATGAGACGGTAAGAGTCAATATGGGGCAGCCTACTTTTGAGCCGAACAAAGTACCATTTAAAGCAATCAAAGAAGAAAAAACATACATCATTCGCGCCCAAGAACGCACAATATTATGTGGCGTTGCTTCAATGGGTAATCCCCATTGTGTTCTTCAAGTGGATAATGTCATTACCGCAGAAGTAGAAAAATTAGGTCCATTATTGGAGTCGCACGAACGTTTTCCTGAGCGAGCCAATATTGGTTTTATGCATATTATCGATCGTAATAATATCAATTTACGCGTATTTGAACGTGGTGTTGGTGAAACTCAAGCTTGTGGAACTGGAGCATGTGCTGCTGTCGCGGTTGGTATTAATCAAGGATTGCTTAACAGCAAAGTTAAAGTAAACCTGCCTGGGGGTAAGTTAGTCATTGAATGGCAAGGAGCAAATAAACCGCTTTACATGACAGGCCCCGCTACGCATGTTTACGATGGATTTATTGCGATTTAAATTTGGTTTGCTAGTAAAGTCGATTAGTAAAATTTCATTCTTGGTTAATAAATTATTTAAAAAGATTAACTTTAATGAGTTTAAGTAATTTTTTTGGCCTAGTGTGTCATATCGGTTATAACAGAGATTCAGCATGGTTGCTAAAACAACACAATCTTATAAAACAAAAAATACAAAACCAACAATTCGTAAAATGAAATTGAATGATGAGATGGTTAGTCAATATTTGAATGACAATCCAGATTTTTTTATTAGAAACGCCAGTCTTTTTGAAAATATGCGCATTGCTCACCCAATTAGAGGAGGCGTTTCACTCCCTGAATGGCAAATGGCAAGGCAGCGCAATAAAATTAGTCATCTTGAGGCTGAAATAACTTTGTTAATGGAATATGCGCGTTCTAATGAATTGTTGTTTAATCAATTTATGGATCTGCAAATTCAAATATTTAAAGCTGATGATCTTAATGAATTGGTACAAATATTAAAAAATTGGGCAAAATCGTTGGGTCTTAATGGTGCTTATTTATATCTTTTTGATGATAAATGGTTAATTAACGCTCCTTCAAAATATCAACACTATGCTTTAAATCGTTCAGGTTTTGATTTTATTCGAGTTAGGCATCTACAATATAGTAACCAATATCTAGGTCCATTAAATACTACTGAACTGGATTTTTTATTATCTGAACGTAATTATATCGGTTCTGTTGCTTTATCCTTATTAGGACAATTTGGTGATTTGGGGATCTTAATGTTTACCAGTTCTGATCCGCATCATTATCAAGAAAAACAAGGTACACTATTATTGGAAAAAGTGAGTCAACTATTACCTATATTAATTGAAAAATGGGTTATGCGAAAAAAATAAGGTAAGTTATGATTCAATCCTCTCAAAATAATCTTTGTTTACTAACCGAACCGGTTGATCGTTTTTTAAATTATCTAAAATCGGAAAAACAGCTTAGCCTAAATACCCAAGTCAATTATCGACGTCAGCTTTATGCGCTTATCGCCATCGCAAAAGAAGTGGGCATCACCAAATGGCAGGATGTAGATTCATCAGCAGTAAGATTATTAATTAGTCATAGCAAACGAACCGGTTTACAGGCAAGAAGTTTATCTTTAAGGTTATCGGCGCTACGCAGTTTTTGTGATTGGATGATAAAAAATGAATCTATTAGTGCCAATCCCGCTCGTGGTGTTTTAAATCCTAAATTAGGGCAACATCTTCCTAAAAATATTGATATTGATGAAATTAATCAATTGCTCGATATTAATTATAATGATCCCCTTTCAGTACGCGATAGAGCAATGCTTGAACTTATGTATGGTTCAGGTCTACGATTGTCAGAATTAGTCAATCTTAATTGCCGTGAATTGAACTTGAATGAGGGCGAAGTCCGAGTGATGGGTAAGGGGAACAAAGAGCGAAAATTACCCTTAGGTTATGAGTCTATTAAATGGATTAATAATTGGTTATCAATGCGTAATTTATTGGACCCCAAGGATGATGCCTTATTTATCTCCAAATTAGGTAAACGCATTTCCCCTCGTAATGTCGAAAAACGATTTGCACAATGGGGCGTTAAACGCGGATTATCAGTGCATGTTCATCCGCATAAATTACGGCACTCATTTGCCACTCATATGTTAGAATCGAGTGGTGATTTGCGAGCCGTACAAGAGTTGTTAGGTCATGCAGATTTATCGACCACACAAGTTTATACTCATTTAGATTTTTCACATCTGTCTGAAGTTTATGATTCTACCCATCCAAGAGCGAAAAGAGGAAACAAGTAATGCATATTTATCGTTCCATGAACACAATTAAGGCAATCACTTTCGATCTGGATGATACTTTGTATGATAATAGTGACATTGTTGAAAAATCCGAAGAGGAAATTGTCAAATATTTACAGCGTTATGAGGGTTTACAGCATTTGACCGTATCAGCACTGCATTTAGAGAAAAAATCGGTGCTTGCTGCGAATCCAGAAATTTATCATGATGTTGTAGTTTGGCGAATTGAAACCATCAAATCTCTTTTAAATAAGGCAAAAATTCCATCAGAAAAATGGTCAAACATTATTGACGAAACAATGGATACATTTAATTTTTGGCGTCATAAAATGCATGTTCCACCGTCGACTCACGCCTTATTAACTAAATTAGCATCCAAAGTTCCTTTAGCGGTGATCACTAATGGTAATGTTGAGGTTAATAAAATTGGATTAAGTGATTACTTTCAATTTTCTTTACGTGGGGGTGCTGATGGACGCTCAAAACCTTTTCCTGAAATTTTTAATTTAGCGATTTCCAAATTGGGTGTACCAGCAGGTAACATATTACATGTAGGTGATAACTTGTTAACCGATGTGAATGGTGCCATCAATAATGGTTTATTAGCCTGTTGGATAAATATCTTTAATCAAGATATTCTTCATCTTGCCGATGCTCGATGTTTACCCCATATTGAGATAAGCCAATTGCCTGAATTGGATAATCTGTTATAATTTTGTAAATATCTGTATAAATAGACAGTGAGACTAAGTAGGATTTACATTTAATTAAAAACCTTTCTTTGTATCCTATTTATTTACAGTCAATAAACAATATTTAGATACACAATGAATATATTTGTAATGCTTATGAAATTGAAACCAACTCGTATTTGTTATAACCAAAATAGGTTTAAATATAATGGAAATTAAAAAATCATTATTAGAAGACCTCAATACCGAACAACAAAATGCAGTGACTACCGATAACCAATATACTGTTGTACTTGCAGGTGCTGGAAGTGGTAAAACACGTGTTTTAGTTCACCGAATTGCATGGCTGTGCATGGAAAAACATTACTCTTCCCAATCCATCTTTGCCGTAACTTTTACGAATAAAGCGGCGGTTGAAATGCAAGAGCGTATCCAAGCATTAGTTGGCGAAGGGTATTTTAGTGGGATGTGGATTGGTACTTTTCACGGATTAACTCATCGTTTGTTACGGATGTTTTCACAGCAAGCCAACTTACCTTCCAACTTTCAGCTTATTGACTCGGAAGATCAGATTCGCCTTATTAAACGAATTTTTCGAGAGCTTAAAGTTGATGAAAAACAGTGGTCAGCGAAAGAGTGTGCCGCTTTTATCTCTAATCAAAAAGAGATGGGATTACGAGCTAATGACATCGCACCTGAAGATCCTAAGCAAGCAATGTGGCAAACCATCTATCGAGATTATCAAGCAATTTGTGACAGAGTTGGATATGTTGATTTTTCGGAATTAATTTTACGAGCTTATGAACTGCTTAACCAAAATCATGACGTACTAAATTATTGTCATCAGCGTTTTTCTAATATTTTAATTGATGAGTTCCAAGATACGAACTTAATTCAATATCGATTAGTAAAAAAATTGGCTGGTGATACCGCTAACGTCATGATTGTTGGTGATGATGATCAATCTATCTATAGCTGGCGTGGTGCTAATGCCGATAACTTACAATTGTTTATTAATGATTATCCAGATACCGAAATCATCCGTCTAGAACAAAACTATCGTTCAACCAGTAATATTTTAGATGCGGCTAACATTTTAATCGCCAAAAATCAAAATCGCTTAGGTAAAAACCTATGGACGGATAGTGGCGAAGGTGAAAAGATTTCACTCTATGTCGGTTTTAATGATATTGATGAAGCAAGATTTGTAATTGGTCAAATCAAAAAACGTCATGAAGAAGGTGATAAATATTCAAGCTGTGCCATTTTATACCGTAATAATGTTCAATCGCGTATTTTTGAAGATACTTTATTACAAGCAGGATTACCGTACCAAATTTATGGTTCAATACGCTTTTATGAACGGCAAGAGGTTAAACTAGCACTGGCATATTTGCGTTTACTGCATGATCACAGCAATGATATGGCTTTTGAAGCGACCGTCAATACTCCAACCCGCGGTATTGGTAATGTTACACTTGATAAAGTGAGGCTTACTGCTAAACAACATAATCTTTCATTATGGGATGCTTGTTTAATGTTAATCCAAACAAATGCGTTAACTGAAAGACAGCGTTCAGGTTTGAGTCGTTTTCTTGAATTGATGGCATCAATTCATGAAGAAGTGAGACAGTTGCCATTTTATCAGCAGCTTGATGTAATGATTAAATTATCTGGTGTACAGCAAATGTATGAGCAAGAGCCAGGAATTAAAGGACAATCACGATTAGAAAATCTTGAAGAACTGGTGTCGGCTGCGGAACAATTTTTCCATAACAATGAAAACACGGTTATTCAGGATAATGTAACGGGTAAAACACTCACAGTACTTGAGTCCTTTTTAGCTTTTACCTCACTAGAAAGCCGCGATGTTGTCAAAGCTCAAGATTCAGTGCAGTTAATGACGTTGCATTCAGCTAAAGGATTAGAATTTGATAATGTTTTCATTGTCGGATTAGAAGAAGGCCTCTTTCCTGCACAACGTTCAGTGAAAGATAATGACCGCATGGAAGAAGAGCGACGCTTAGCCTATGTTGGTATCACTCGCGCTCGAAAACATTTGACATTAACTTTATGTGAATTAAGACGACTTTACGGCCGCGAAGAACGTAATTTACCTTCTCGTTTTTTAGCGGAATTACCGGTTGATAGATTAAACGAAGTTAGTTACCGAGGTATGATCACCTCATCTGAGTTTAAATCGAATGATCTAAACAATAAAGACCTCAGTAAAAATGAGCAGTTTATTCTTGATCGTAAAAAATCCTATCTTGAAAAACAACGCGAAAGTGATGGTTATATTTTAGGTCGAAAAGTTAAACACCATCGCTTTGGAGAAGGCACCATTATCAATCTTGATGGCGAAGGTGATCATAAACGCGTTCAAATTGCCTTTGTTGATGAAGGGGTTAAATGGTTGGTGATTAAATTAGCTAATCTTACTTTACTTTAATATTGAAATCTTGAAATCTTGAGTAATAATAAAGGCAAAAATTTAATTTGCCTTACCTATTTTTAGAACTTTGTCGTTATATTGTCGCTTGATCCGTTACTGATTGTGAGAAGATTTTATCAAATGATTGCTTAGTGCGAGTGCATACCCACTCATTTTCCGAATAATCAAAGTGATATCCTTGTTTTTCTGTCGCTAGCCAAACTTGGAAAAGAGGTTCTTGAGTATTGACGATAATTTTACTGTAATTGGGAAAAGTTATGGTAATCACATTACCATTTATTTCATAATCAATGTCAATGTCTTGTTCTTCGGCAAAGTGATCTAAAAATAATTCGATCTTATTAAATAGTTGATCGGTAATAGCATGAAATTCAGTGATGTTCATAGAAAATTAATCAATATTGATGTGTGAAATGATATTAGCATAATCGATAACTATCTGCCACAAGAAGTGGCAGTCAGATATCAACAAAAAATCAGTAATATTTAATGAGCAATAGATAATGAACAAGCAACAATTAACAATCGACGTTGTTCATTATTGTCAATTGCATTTGCCCATCGGTTAGGAGTGTCATTGGTACTCACCAAACGACCATCGCCAAAGTAATTTTCGAATAATTGGATAATCCCTTTCGCGATTTCTTTCTTGTCACAGTTTGCGAAATGTTGAATCACAATTGATCGGTATGTGATTTTTTCACCTTCACTATTTTCTTGCGTGAGTGGAGGAATAAAATTCACTACCTCATTAAATACTCGAATTTTTTTATTATAGGGATGAAGAACAATGGAACTTCTATCAATAAATGAATAACCTATCGATTTATCTTCATTAAATTTAGTCATTGGGATAAATTGTTCCCCAATGCGCGAATCTTTTAAATTTTCATTTGTTTCATGAGAGTTACTTGTATTACTTTTATTATTACTGGTTGAAGCTGAAGTGTTAAAATCATTACCTAAAGCTGAAAAAGAAAAGAGAATAAATAACAAATATAATTTTTTCATTTAGATTTTATCCCCATTTTTTGAATTAGTTATAATTAACTTTTGATTAATATCTTTTTCTTGCTGGGATTTCAGTTTTTCTTGATTCTCTTTTTGTTTTAATCGGTTATAATCTTCAATTCGTTTTTTACGCTTTGCTTCATATTCCTTGTCGATGGGTTTCATATCTGGGCGTACTGAATAGAGAATTTTTTTATCAATGTCTCCTTGTATTGAGCAAATTATACGACTTTGATTATCTGTAATCGGTTCTAAATATAAGGACTTTTCAACAGTACCCGGTTTTGGTATCACCATGTCAATTGAATAAGGGTTATCTAACCAAGTTTGATTTTTACTTTTGCGATCATAAATTTTAGGATTAGCAAAATAAATTTTTTCGTTAAAATTTAACCAATTAATATTAGTAAGCGACTGTTTAACGTCTTGTGATTTATTGTCTAAAATAAATCCCCAATAATAAAATTGACCAGATAATGGGGTAGGGATAAAGATATTTTGATAGCCTACAATATTTAACCCTTTGTATTCAATTGTTTTTTTAAATATCACCTTATTTTTGTTATTATATTCAACCGAATCGACAACAATATAAGCAAAGTTATCAATAGTGGCTAAATCCGCATACTGACCGAAAGTGTCTTTACTTATTGCTAATTGCTTGAAAAATTGATTATCACACTGAAAAAAAGAATCAACTACTTTATTTGTTTCATTTAATATAGTTTGGTCTTGTGCATAAACCACAAAAGAAATTAGTGAAGAGCAAATAAGCACAAACAGTTTTTTAATGAACATGGAGGAGGCCCTTTTTAAGTAATTCTTCTGCTAATGTGTATGGTTATGTATAGTTGTGTATATTATTGTAAAGTAACGTAAATGTTATTGTCAATCTTGTGTACATTTATTTTCTATAAAAACAAGTAAATCACCGTTTTTAAAGGATATTTTGACAAAATCCATGTTGGCTTTATTTCTTAAGCTTGTTAATCCTCTTAACGTTAATGTTGCATTACTTAATGGATATTTAACGCCTGTAACTGTGACATTTGTGACTTTAGACAATGGGATAAAAGAAATGATATGGTTTTTTACATCATAAATAGTTTGCTGTTTTTTGGAAAAAAAGAACTGACAATAGTTATCATAAAAAGTAAAATCCAATCGATGATAATAATGCATTGCAACCGATAAATTTCCTAAGAAATGGTCACTGGCATGACCAGAAGCACCATAAATATCAAATTTTTTCACCCCTTTATTTGCTAAAAATAAGATTGCTTTCTCAAAATCCGTTTTATTCTGATCAGGGGTATGAATAATTTCAGTTCCTCTTGGTAAAGAACAGCTCTTATCTAAACTATCTAAATCACCAATAATATAATTAGGGATTATTGATGAAGTATAAAGATAGTTATGATAAGCCCCATCTGTTGCGGCAATAAAAGCATATTTATCTATATTGTTGGGATAGCGCTTGGGCGGTTCCCCATTTACAAAAAGTAGGGCTCTATTGCTTTGCATTGTCATATACTTTGCTGTTTTATAAAGTTAAGGTATAAGCCATTATAATGGCATCTTCCTGTTTTCCATCAACAGTTGGATAATAATTTCTTCTGATTGTTATTTGGTTAAATCCAAGTGAATGATATAAGCGAATCGCTGCATCATTGGATTTTCTTACTTCTAACCATAAAGAGGCAATAGGTTTATTAGAATTGAGTGACATCAATTCTTCAATTAATTTATTTAAAAGCTCTTTAGCTAATCCTTTCTGTCTAAATTCAGGATGAATAGCTATGTTAAATAAATTGGCTTCATCGGCAACCAGTTGGCAGATGCAAAAACCAATTATCTTATTATCTATAGTCAGCTTTAAATTTAAATAACGATCACCTTGATTTGAAAAAAACGTCGTTTTAGACCATGGGATCGTATGACAAAGCTGCTCTAAAGCAAAAGCCTCGGTTAAATCATTGTGGTTGAGGATGGAAATAGTTTTCATATTGGCATAATTGTCGCCAAAGTTGGCGTTTTTGTTGTGGTGCATTAGCTAAAACATCTAAACTTGCTGTTTGTATGGTTAATTGATTTTGCCAGTTTTCATCAGGCGTAATATCGATAAACCAAACTACCGTTTTTATATCGCTAGCTGGAATAATCAATTGTGATGGTGTAAGTATTAATACTTGATCTTCTTTAAGTCGAATAGCATTAAGAATATCTTTGTATATTTTTTGCATTGGTTTTTGGTCGGCAACAACAATTAAACGAATTTCATCACTAATATGGGTTGCCATTTCACCTTTAAATACTGCTGAATTACGCAAAATGTATTGAGTAATATTGCATTGTTGCAAATACCAATCTTGTTCAGTCATTATGGAATTACTATTTTTTATTAGTGAATAATAAGGGTTAATTGTATAATCAACGACTAAAATTATAAAGGTTTTTTCATTGAGGTACTATGGCAACATCTGTTTTTACTCCAGCAAGTCAGGTAATTGAACGTCATCAAACATTTTTTAATGATAAAAATGTGATTATTGCAGGAGATATACAAGATAGTTATCCTGCAATAATGGTCGCAAATCAAGTTAAAATTCACTGTACTCAATTCCATACTTATTTGCGCCTAAAAAATAGTGTGCGTGGTGCGCAAACCAATTTTTCGTTACTACCGGATGCTGAATTTTATGCTGGAATGAATACGCTAATTTATTATTGGCCAAAAACGAAAAGTGAAGCGCAATTTCAGCTCTCTTATTTACTTAATAATATGCCCAAAGGGAGCGATATCTTTATCGTCGGCGAAAATCGTACCGGTGTAAAAAGTGTTGAAGCGTTATTAAATGATTTTGGTACCATTCAAAAAATTGATAGCGCAAGACGCTGTGGATTGTATCATTTTCAGGCTGAAAGTCGTTTAGCGTTTGATTTAAATGAATGGTGGTTGAGTTATCATCTAACCATTGAAAATCAAAATATTGAAATTAAAAGTTTGCCAGGTGTGTTTAGCCAAAAAGGGTTAGATTCTGGAACCGAATTATTACTCAATGCATTAGTTGACCATGCTGAAATTATCAAAGGCAATGTGTTAGATGTTGGCTGTGGTTCGGGCATATTATCTACGGTTGTCGGTAAACTATATCCAGATATTGAGCTTACCTTATCTGATGTGAGTAGTGCAGCAATTGAGTCAAGTAAAGCTACCCTAAATTGTAACCATGTCAAAGGAAGTGTTGTTGCAAGTGATGTATTTTCTAATTTAAATGATAAATATCATCTTATCATCTCTAACCCTCCTTTTCATGATGGTAAAGAGACAAATTACACAGCCGTCAATACGCTAATTAAAGAAGCCAAAAAACATCTAAAATTAAATGGTTATTTGTGCATTGTGGCAAATTCATTTTTGCCTTATCAATCAATTTTAGACGAAACATTCAAAAGTGTGGAAGTCATTGCGCAAACGACTAAATTTAAAGTTTATTTAGCGAGTCATTAAATAGCTAAAAGCATTTATTTCTATTTATTTAAATAAGTTACGGTGTTAACCGTAACTTTTTGGGCTTAACTAAAATTAAATTACTCGCGAAAACTGCTGTTGTCTTGCCATTTTACGCATATAAGTATCAAAACACATGCAGATATTGCGGATCAGCAGGTGACCTTTAAGGGGAACTTCAATTTTATCGCCATGAATGATGACCAATCCATCTTTCTGCAATGGCTGTAAAAGTGCTAAATCTTCGGCAAAATAATCGTCGAAATTAATATTGTATTGCTGTTCAATCATTTTCTTATCAAGATAAAAATGACAAATTAATTGTTTTATCACATCACGACGGATAAGGTCATCACGATCTAATGTGAAACCTTTCCATAAACCATTACCGATCTGTTCAACTTGTTGTTGATAGGTTTTAAGATCTTTTTGATTTTGCGCATAACTATCGCCTAACATGCTAATTGAAGAGACGCCTAATCCGAGCAAATCTGCATCGCCTTGTGTGGTATAACCTTGAAAGTTTCGATGCAATTTATTGTTCTGTTGAGCAAGAGCAAGTTCATCGGTAGGCTTAGCAAAATGATCCATACCAATATATTGATAGCCTGCTTGGGTTAGCTTTTCAATACTGGTTTGTAAAATCAATAATTTTTGCGCCGCATTGGGCAAATCGTTATCTTTTATTTTGCGTTGAGCTGCAAAGCGACTTGGTAAATGTGCATAATTGAACACACTTAAACGATCTGGCGAGATATCAATCACTTTATTGAGTGTTTCGGTAAAGCTGGCAACCGTTTGTTTGGGTAAACCATAAATTAGATCTAGGCTAATTGAATGAAAACGATTTTTGCGAGCTTGATCGATCAATGACCGAATTAAATTTTCGTCTTGTTCGCGATTAATCAGATTTTGGATCTCATGATTAAAATCCTGAATCCCCATACTTAAGCGATTAAACCCAACATTAGCTAAATGATCGATAGTTTGTGGCGTAATTTCACGAGGATCGATTTCAATTGACAGCTCGGCATTATCAGCAAAGTTAAAATGGGATTTTAGAGAGGTAATTAATCGGCTAATTTCTTGATCCGTTAAAAAGGTGGGGGTTCCTCCTCCCCAATGCATTTGTGTTACCACTCTGTTTTCAAAAAGTTTGGCGCGTTTTGCTATTTCAATATCTAAAATATCAAGGTATTTAGTGACTTTGTGTGTTTGACGTGTAATAAGTTTGTTACAACCACAAAAATAACAAAGTTTATGACAAAACGGAATGTGTACGTATAAGGATAATGGTTGAGTGGGGTAACGAGAAGTCGCGTTCAAAAAATCCTGTTCATTATAACTTTCATTAAATTCAAGTGCAGTGGGATACGAAGTATATCTTGGACCAGAATAGTTATATTTTTCAATTAAGGCCTGATCCCATAATTGTGTTTCAGTCATGCTTCTGTTTCCGTTTAAGTCTGTGTTTAGCGTTATTATATCCATGACTTATTAAAGTTGGTTTTCGCTTAGTTATACGTTTTGCTTTGGTTTTTGTTTTCAGTTTAATCTGGTTTGTTTTATGCAAATACAATAATGTGCAAATTAATAATCCAAAATATAAACTTAACATTATCAATATTGGCATTACTATTTGCTCGCTATTTGTTATAAATTATGATTTGAATAAGACATCCATTATTATCAACGTGTTTCAGGGATTTTTTATGACTCAATCCCTGACGTTACTGAAAAATTAATATTAGGCAAGCTAAAATCATTGCCTACTATTAATTACGTTTTAATAAACTCACAATATCTTCTTTCTGATCATCGAGATCTTCAAAATCATCGTCGGTATAACCCAATTCTTGCATCAGTTCATCAATTCGATTTAATTTGCTGTCCAAATAAGTTTGTTGCTCTTTAGTCAACTTGCCATTTTGTTCAACTAAATCGAGTAACATATCCAATTTAGGATCGTTTTCAAGTTGCTCTAATTCTTGTTGTGGTGAAAGAATCGTTTTTTTAGATTTAGGTTGTTTAACTACTTTAGTAGTATTGATATTTGTATCAACAACTAAAGCAATTGGTGTTTTACTGCCTATACGTGGATCTTTTACTGCTTTTTGAGTATTGTTATTTTTGTTATTATCTGTATTATTAAAGCGTGAACCACTAGGCAAACCTTTATGTTTGCGTTTACGTTTGAGTTCACGAGACTCTTCATTAATTTCTTGACGGCTTTTTTTGGGTTTTTGTTTCGATTTAGTTTTTAACATACTATCTCTGTTTTACACTTTGGTTAATCATTTATTCAACGTATTTTATCAGTAAGTCTAAAATATAGCTATGAGGAAGACACATTGTGAATTTGTGATTGTAAAATTACAGTTTTATGTATAATCTGAACCGAATATTCTAGAATCAAGTAATAGAGAAATAAACATGAATAATCCTTTGAGTCCTTATATGCAATTCAGCCGTAAAGAATGGGCAAGCTTGCGTAATTCGGAACCAATGACTTTAACACCAGAAGAACTCATTTCTTTACAGGGAATCAATGAAGATTTATCTATGGATGAAGTGAGTGAAATTTACTTACCTTTATCAAGATTGCTTAATTTCTACATTAGTAACAGTTTTAGTCGGCAGGTAGTATTATCCAAATTTTTAGGTAAAAGCCAAAAAATCCCTTATATAATTGGTATCGCTGGCAGTGTTGCAGTCGGTAAAAGTACTACAGCACGTGTATTACAGGCATTGTTAACTCGCTGGCCTGAACATAGAAAAGTAGCTTTAGTTACAACGGACGGTTTTTTATATCCGAATAAATGCCTTGAAGAGCGAGGCATTATGAATAAAAAAGGTTTTCCACAATCTTACAATCTTAAAAAGCTCATTAATTTTGTTGCCGATATAAAATCAGGACAAGCAGAAGTTAAAGCACCGGTTTATTCACATTTAGTTTATGATATTGTTGAAAATGAAGAGATCGTGATTGACAGCCCAGACATTTTAATTTTGGAAGGATTAAACGTATTACAAGGTGCGGTCAATTATACTCAAGCACATAATCGAGTCTTTGTTTCGGATTATGTCGATTTTTCAATATATGTTGATGCTGATTTATCTTTATTACATCAGTGGTATGTGAACCGTTTTTTAAAATTTAGAGCAGGGGCTTTCAGTGATCCTAATTCATACTTCAATCACTATTCTAAATTGCCAGAACAAGAGGCTATCAGTATTGCCAATCGCTTATGGCGCGATATAAACGAATTAAATTTAGTTGAAAACATTTTGCCAACTCGAGAAAGAGCCAGTTTAATTTTGACAAAAGGGGAAGATCATAAAGTAGATTATGTTCAATTAAGAAAATAAACTTAGGGGGTTCAATATGAAATCAGCAATAGGGTTATTAAGTAAATTAAGCATTATCACTTTAGTTACAGCGTTTTCAGTAAATAGTTATGCATCAAGTAATGATACACGTGAAGAATTAACTTGCAATGCTAAAAAGCAAGCAATCGAAACAAAAATAGAACAAGCTAAAAAAGCCAATAATACTTTTGAAGTAACAGGGCTTGAAAAAGCACTTCAACAAGTTAATACCAATTGTTCCGATGAAACATTGGAGCAAAAATATAAAAGATTGGTGGATGAAAAAAGCAAAAATGTTTCTGACAAAACCAAAGAATTAGCCGAAAAAACGAAAGAGTATGAAAAAGATGGTGTTGATGCAAATCAAGATAAAATTGATGCATTAAAATCTAAATTACAAGATGCAGAAAAAGAACTTTCTGAAGCAAAAAATAACCTAGCGGATTATTATGAAAAAGCTAAAACTAAATAATTTGAATTTATTAATTTTGTCCTAATTAAAAAGATAGATTCACACGCTAAATAATATTGAAATTTATTTAATCAATATTGACCTCAAGTAGTTATTTAGCTATTTGAGGCCATCTTTTTTATGCAATTTAACTAAAATTCTGGCAAATATATTTTCATTTCAGTTAGATTATTTTTGTAAAAATGATTTATAATCCTTAAATATTAATTAATATATTAAGTATAATCATTTAGAAAGAAATATAATGGAACATGTTTCTAAAATTCGTCAATGTATAAAAGTTGCTACTCAAGGTTTTATTGGACGTGAACAACTAGCGGAACTGATCATACTCGCAGCTATTGCCCAAGAACATTTATTAGTCATCGGACCGCCAGGTACAGCAAAAAGTGCTGTAGTAAGGAGAATGGCTAAAATCATGAATGGTAACTATTTTGAATATCTATTAGGCCGTTTTACAGAACCGTCCGAACTGTTTGGAACCGTAAATCTAAAAAAACTTCGTGAAGGGACGGTTGAAACCGATACTCAAGGAATGTTACCTGAAGCAGAAATTGCTTTTTTAGATGAAGTATTTTTAGGATCAACTGCCATTTTAAATACTTTACTTGGCATATTAAATGAACGTAAATTTAGACGTGGACATACTCAAATAAGTTGCCCATTAAAAATCTGCATAGGGGCATCAAATTCACTTCCTCAAGATGAAGATCTGGTTGCTTTTGCTGATCGTTTTTTAATTCACCTTTTTATTGATCCCGTAACGGATAATTTTATTGAAGATATGTTAGTGGGTGGATGGCAAGCTGAATTTACTGATGTTGATTCATTGAGTTCATTAACTGAACTTTCAGCAATAAGTGACAATCTTAAAAATGTTAATTTAGATAACATTATTTCTTTTTACGCAGATGCTATTCGGTTACTTAGACAAAATGGAATCATTTTATCCGACAGGCGAGTAGTAAAAACATTAAAACTTATTGCTGCTGCTGCGTTAATAAATGGTCGATTTGAAGCTCAAAAACAAGATATCTGGCCTTTATATTACGTATTACCTACTTTAGATATGCAACAACGCGGACAAGAAATCTTAAATGATTTTTTTACACTCTCAAATAATTCTCAATTGTTTTATGCAACTGAATTTGCCACACAACAACCGAATGCACGTCTGCAACGCCTAATTGAACAGGCTAATAACTGCCTAAATAATGGTGGTGTTCGAATTGAACATGTGTTACGTGAAATCGATGCTAATTACACCATCGATACTCTACCTGAGCCATTAAAGCAGTTAAGAACACAATTAATTAAATTGATTGTCTAATATGAACAACAAGATTGTTATTAACTGGCATTGGCAACCCAATGATGATGAAGCAATAACCCCTATCGCGGTTGTTGCTTGGCATGAAACGGTTAAACACTTACTTACTCATCTTTCAAAAAATTTAGATAAATTCGATTTAACTAAATTTCAATTTATCAAAGGTAACCATTTTATTATCATCATCGGTCCGTCCTCTCAATTACCTTGGGTTGATGGTGTGCAATATGCTATGGTTGACAACCAGACACCTTTACTTTGGCTACCATGTCATGCCAAACCCTCCGTTCCTTCTTTACTTCTAGCCGATGCTATAGCGAATAAATTTGAGCATAAGCATGTCCTGTTATGGGATCGTCCGCAGGCTATCATTCCATTAAGTTTTAGCTGGCCTTTAACTAAAGAGTTTATTCAATATGCCTTATAAACCACTACCCAAACCATTTCAAGCTTGGCAACATTGGTTATCAAGGTTTGATGAGAACTTACAACCGATTATTGCTGATTTACTTTTGCAATTTAATCTTTTTATAGGTTCAATCAGCGAAAGTCGATGCAGTAAACAACTATCATCAGATTCAAGCGATTTGCAAAAGCGAGGAAAATATGAACATTTGTTAACAACTGAATGGTTAATTGCTCAAGAAGAACCTGATGAATTTATTCGCCGAGCAGCCAATAATGAGCATCTTTTTTTAACGCCAGCATATGAAAAACCAAAAGCGAATGGAGTGATTATCGCTTTGTTTGATTGTGGATTACTACAATTGGGTATGCCTCGTGTGGCACATCTAATTTTGATGATATTATTTGATATCCGTGCTCATAACCTTAATAGCCAATTTTATTGGGGCATCTTACAATCTAACTCAGAATTGATTTTATTTTCAGGTATTGAAGACCTAAAGTTATTATTAAAAAATCGTACTATGAATTGCCTCGATACTAAACATCTTGATTATTGGAAAGATTATTTAAAACAGTCAGAATTACTTTATGATGAGTGCTGGATAATTGGGAATAATTTTTCAAAAGTTAATTTTGCTACGCATAAAATATCGATAAATAGATTAATAGGTAAATTTACAAACTTATCCGTTGATATGACTAATAACAAAATATCAAACCATTTTGAGTTAAAATTACCCAATGAAGTTATTTGCGCAAAGATGTTATCTGGACTATTTGAGTCTGGTAGTAATTACGCTGTTATTAATGAACAATCGTATCTTCCTTTAAATGCCAACTTACATCTTGATATTTCACCTAATAGTAACCACGTTTTAGTATTTAATAGTGAAAATAACAAAATTTGTTTTATTACTATTAATGATATCTTGTCTCAAAGACAGGTATGTCGTGTCAAAAATTATTCTTTAAAATCTCATGTACTGGGTTTAGATATTCAAGGAAAACATATCGTAGCCTTGTATCAAGAAAATCAAAAATATTATTTATGGGGATCAGATATCCCAAAAAGAGAGCTATCGGAAGAGATCAACATTAACGCTATCAATCAATTATCTTATTTTCTATATCTATATGGCGATCATAATCCAAAACTGCTATACATAGACGATCATCAATCACTTTATTCTGTGTATTGGATAAATTATTATGGTGATATCCTCAATTCTCAACGTGAAATTGCCAAAAATGTAATAGCATTGTTCAAACTGAGTGAAAAACAGGCCTGTTATATTTACCAAGATGATCAAGAACAGTTTTGCATTACAGGTTATGCATTAAATAATTTATTCTATTATTTAAGCATTAAAAAAATTAATGAAAATTTGCAATATTTTATTTCATCCGAAAATTTATGGTTGACTGGATTCGGTCATTTAGCTGTTGGTTTTGAGCATCAATGGCAAGTATTTGTTGATGAAAACAGCTATGTTGAAGTAACAACCCCCTTAGAATGGCAGGTTTTTGGTTTTTTCTATGATAATCATGAAGATAAAATTAATTTTTTAATAATTGATAAAGATAAAAAACAAGTAGCATTGTTTGATTATCTCAATCATAAAATTGATGTTTGTTTCAAATCATCATATAAAATTGTTCTCTATCATTATAACTCATTGGCTCAATCGTTTTCAGTTATTATGGATAACGGGGAATTGATTTTATATTCTTTGAAAACACAATCAATAAGATTGAAATTGCATAAAGCTGATTAATGATATGAAAGAAAAAGCTTTTTTTATCCCAGAACCAACCTTAAAAGGCGTTCAAAACGTAGCGGGAATATGGTTTCCAACGCAGTGGTTTGATCGCGAGCAGCGTCAACGTCTTTTAATAAAATCATGGTTTTTAGGATGCTCAATTTATCAATTTGAACATGGTGATTTACTTAAATTTCCATCGGCAAAAACGGTGAATTGTGATACTTTACTTGGTTGGCCATTAATTTTAGATAACGGGATCCTCAGTTCTATGCAACTCCCCAAAAAACTGAGTTGCAAAATAATTAACTATGATTTGGTCATTGTTATGGGTAATGATATTCAATGTTATCGTTGTGAAGATGCCAACAATATCGATCCCGCTAATTGGGTTGATCTTAGTGAATATCAATTGTATGAAACCAATCGTTATTTAATAAATATTGTCCATAATGAACTACCAGAATTCAGTTTAGAGAGCCGATCTTTTGAACAAATATTTGATGGCAAAATACCTGTGCCAAGTCCTCGAAAATTACAATTTATTGATAGTAATGAGATAACTAATCAAGATAAAGAAATTGATGAACAAAATAATCATTTGTCTCAAGAAAAACTCATTAAAAAAAGTCATATTATTTTAGCAGTAGTTATTCCTTCAATATTGCTGATAGCATTGTATGTTATTTATTCTCTAAAAATATCTTCATTTAATACTTCACTTGGTAAAAATCTCTATAAAATATTTATTTTTATAATAGTAAGCTTTTTTCATGTGAGTATTTTTGTTATTTTTATTAAAACCATAAAAATGCTAAATCGAATCTTTTCGGAAGAAAAAAAAGAAGATTTAGTTGATGGCATGTTAAAAAAATCATTTTCTTACAGTATTAATGCCAATGAGTTACCACAAGTTAATCACTCATCTTTGTCATCTCCCTCTCAGCATAAAAAAAAATCACTGCTTAACAGCCATTCTTTTTTATCATTATTTTCAAAATATAGTCATTTGTTTTCTTTTCGACAGAGTAACTACATTGAAACAATGATTAAAAAGTTTGAGAAAGGTGATTTGTTAAATGCCTTGCGTTACGCTCTTCCGATCAATGATGAGAAAAATTCAATCGAAAAAACCTATGGTACACCCAAACCACGAAATAAACTGTCGATAAGTGATTGTGTTTATGGCGATTCATCCTCAATTTATCTTGATTCTGAAAAGCTTAAATACCTGAAAAAACTATATCGACAAAGCTTTGAGACGTTAGCCAAACAAAATAAAATAGAAGAAGCGGTTTTTGTTCTAGTAGAACTGCTCAATCATTTAGAAGAAGGAATAGAATTTTTAGAACAACACAACCGATATAAACAAGCCATGGAGTTAGCAATTGCAAGGAATGCTAAAACTCAGTTATGTATAAAACTTTGTTGTTTGGCAAATGAATGGAATACAGCGGTTATGTTAGCCAGACGCGATAATGCTTTTGAAGCTGTAATTTTGATGCTTGAAAAACAACACTTTGAAATAGCCAATAAATTAAAACTTTACTGGGCTAAGACTTTAGCCGAAAAAGCAGATTGGTTAGCTGCAATTGATGTCATTTGGTCACTCTCGGAATATCGTTATCTTGCTGAACAGTGGTTTAATAACATGGATATATACGATGCTAAAGCGATCGTAAAGCGTCTTATTTTAATACCTAATTCGATAATAAAACTTGAAAGAACTTTGATCGAGATAAAAACTGAACAAGCTCATTATCGAGTAAGATTAGATCTGGCTAATGAAATTTTAAAAAATCAGCAAAATATTCAAAAATTGCAAGGTTTATTACGAATGATGATCAACGAGATAATTGTTGATGCCATTACTTATCCTAATGAGTTAACTAAAGCTAAAATTGCAAAATTAATTACTCTTACTGAAGATAGAACATTACAGATAGATCTGCCTATCTCCTCGTTAAAACTGGTTAGGCATAAATCTTTATTAATGCAATATCATTTGGATCATTATCAGAGTCCGCAAAAAGGCCATAGAGCGATTTATGACATGATCCCGCTAATCAATAATCAATATTTGCTTGCATTAGGTGAAGCAGGGATTATAAGAGTGGATAATAAAGGCAAGCAACTTGAGCATTTTATGATTGTTGCCGATAAGTTTGTCGTATCTTCGAATCGATTGCAAATTTTAGCTTTGGCTAAACAAGATAATTACTACCGCATTCATAAACTTGATTTAAGTACCAAGAAAACAATCGATCTAGGCGTTGTTAACTTCCAATTATGCTGCTTTGAGTTTGATGGTATAAATTGGGCTATCATTAGAAATAATTGCCTTGAACTTATTGATATTAGTAATAAATTATCTGTGGTACGGCGAATCGATCTTTATCCTAATGTGATAAATAAGTTGGTGATTAAAAATCATGAAATAATGGTTTTAACCCACAACGCTGAGAAAAAAGATGAAATTTTGTATTATTGTTTACCTGACTATAGTTTAACAAAACGATTGGAAATTGATGGGTATTATGACAGGTTAATAATGGGTAATAATCACAAGATCTTAAAAGTTGAATATATTGAATCGACTAAACGCGTGCAATTTAAATATCACTATAACCATGATTTCGAGTTTCAATTACAAATCGAGAAAAAACAATTTGATAATTTAATTATATTATCTACAGGCGAACTTATAGCATTAATCATTCAACGAATAAATGAAACAGGTTATGAAATTAATCTTTTTAATCCCTATACTAATCGCAAACATATAACGATTGATTGGCAATCATCAACAATTGTGTCGTGTTCTTCTATCGGTAATGAATATTATTTTTTTGATAAACAAGGTAGAGTGATGCACATAAACATTACTGAAAATAAAGTAACTTCTTTTTCTTTATAAAAATTCATTAGACAGTTAATTTTTTAAAGAAATATTGGCTAGTTTTTACAGTTAACTATTTCATTCGTTCACAAGTCATATGTTTAATCACAAGGGTTAAGAACGATATTCTAGACTTTTTTTGTAAAAAAGAGTAATGTGTGCGGTTTGTCTCGTGGTTCGTGAACCTCCCACGCTAAAAAACTAAGGAAAATTATGAGTAACGTTACATTATTAGGCGATCAGTCTGTTCGCTATCCAACAACCTATAGTCCAGAAATTCTGGAAACTTTTGATAATAAACATCCCGGTAATGATTATTTTGTTAAATTTAATTGTCCGGAATTTACCAGTCTTTGTCCTATTACTGGGCAACCTGATTTTGCCACAATTTATATTTCTTATGTGCCTAACATCAAAATGGTTGAAAGCAAATCTCTTAAGCTGTACTTGTTTAGCTTTCGTAATCATGGTGATTACCATGAAGATTGCATCAATATCATTATGAAAGATCTGATCAAATTAATGGATCCTAAATACATTGAAGTGTGGGGTAAATTCACACCACGTGGAGGTATTTCAATTGATCCTTATGCCAATTATGGTAAAGCTGATACTCGGTGGGAGCAAATTGCGCTCAATCGTTTAGCGAATCATGATCTTTATCCTGAAAAAGTCGATAATCGCTAATTTGTTCAATCTGACAGGAATTTTTTAATGAAAAATCGTAAAGCACTCGTGATATTTTCTGGCGGGCAAGATTCGACTACGTGTTTATTACAAGCCATTGCCGATTATGGACTTGAAAATGTTGAAACTATCAGCTTCCAATATGGTCAACGTCATAGTATTGAATTAGATAAAGCTAAATGGATTGCTGAAGATTTAGGTGTCAAGCAAACCGTAATTGATACATCAGTTATTAAACAGACGACCAATAACGCTTTGATTGACGATTCACAAGAAATTAAAGCTGCACAAGATGGCGATTATCCAAATACGTTTGTCGATGGTCGTAATATGCTGTTTTTATTGTTAGCTGGTTGTTATGCCAAACAGCAAGATATTCAAGATATTATTATCGGCGTATGTGAAACAGATTTTAGTGGTTATCCAGATTGTCGTGATATTTTTATTAAATCCATGAATGTATCTATGAATTTAGCGATGGATTATGCGTTTAATATTAAAACCCCGTTGATGTATCTTACTAAAGCTCAAACATGGGAAATGGCTGATAAATTGGGTTATCTTGATTATGTTCGTCAAAATACTCATACCTGTTATTACGGTGTAGAAGGGGGATGCGGTAAATGTCCAAGTTGTATGCTGCGTGATAAAGGTCTACAAGAATATCTGGCCAAAACTTAAAAAATATTTATCTGGGTTCTCTCACCCCATTAAAAAAGGAAACAAATATGTATTTGAACGTTCATTCACAATTGATTGAAAAACAATTTACTCGACAGCAAAAGCATAAAGCACTAGGCTGGTTAGCTTTTTTTCATATTATTGTTATTGCTTCCAGTAACTATTTGGTGCAAATTCCATTTGATATTTTTGGATTTCATACTACTTGGGGAGCCTTTACATTTCCATTTATTTTTTTAACCACTGATTTAACTATCCGTATTTTTGGTGCCAGTTTGGCAAGAAAAATTATCTTTGTGGTTATGATTCCCGCTTTACTGTTTTCATATCTGATTTCGGTTCTATTTTTCGAAACCCACTGGGTAGGTTGGTCAGCATTGACCCAATTTAATAGTTTTGTTTTTCGCATAGCATTAGCCAGTTTTGCAGCTTATTTAGTTGGGCAATTAATGGATATTACTGTTTTTAACTATTTAAGAAAAAATCAATTTTGGTGGGTGGCACCCTCAGCTTCAGCAATCTTTGGTAATGGTATTGATACTATTGTCTTTTTTGCTATTGCCTTTTACAAAAGTAGTGATGAATTTATGGCTAATCATTGGGGTGAAATTTCGTTAATGGATTATAGTTTTAAAATTTTAATTTGTGGTTTATTCTTTTTACCATTATATGGAATTATTTTGAATTTTATCTTAAAAAAATTAACTGTAAAAAAGTAATAAATCAGCCAGCTTTTGCTTAATAATTCTGAAATCATCTAACATTTAGAACTTATTGATAACACAATATGTTCTAAATGTCAGTAATACTACTTTCCAATAAACCCAGATCAACGATTCTTTCAAAAATTTGATTGCTTACCTAAAAATTCAATTTGTTTGTAAAGATATTTTGCTAAACGTTTGGTGACAGTGCATAATATTGACCAAAAATAGTCACAACATTTAGTGAAATAAAAGGAATTGGGTGAAATAATGAGATTAACTAAACACTTAGCTATGTTGGGTTTGTTTTTAACGCTATGTGCACAAGCAAAAAACAACGAGCTAACGACAAATATAACCGCTAATCAAAAAAATAGCACAACTCAAAACTCGAGTGTTAATTCGCAATTGCATAATGTATTTAATCCAACACCAGAATTAATCGAAAAATATAAAGATAAAAAACTTGAAATTCTTGATTGTTCGGAGATGATTATTGATGGATCAAGTACTTTAGTCGTGACTTTTTCTGTTCCACTTCTTCCTAAATTAAATTTTTCAAATTTACTGAGATTAGTTGACAAGGAAACGGGTGTTGTCGATGGTGACTGGGAGTTGTCTGATAATGGTTTGGAATTAAGACATCGTTATCTTGCACCAAATCGTAAATTAGATTTAACCATTGATAAAATGTTAACGGCGATTAATAACAAGAGTTTACAATCAGTTTATGAAAAAGAATTAACCACTCGGGATCGTCAGCCATTAGTAAATTTTGCAAGTACTGGATTATTATTACCGAGTCAGTCCATGAGTGGATTACCTGTGACGACATTGAACATTAATAAGGTCGACATAAACTTTTTTAAAATTAAGCCAGAAAAACTAAGTGATTTCTTTGATAAATTTGGCTTTATTAATATGCTATATGCTTGGCGCTCTGAAGAACTCAATAGTTATGCTGATTTAGTTTACTCGTCACGTTTTGATCTTAATCCTAAACCTAATGCCCAAGAAACTGTTTTAGTCAATCTTTCTAAAATTAGTGAACTTAAACAAGAAGGTGTTTATGTTGCGGTGATGAATGAAGCCGGAACTTACAATGAATCAAATCCAGCAACCCTATTTTCAATAAGTAATATTGGTGTTTCAGTTCATAACTACAACAACCATAGATTTTCGGTTATGGCTCATGGTTTAGATAATGGTAAACCTCTTGCAAATATCGAAATATCTTGTCGTTATGTAACAATAAAAGACGACGATTGTAGTGTTTCGGAAAAAACAGATAAAGATGGTTATGCTGAATTTTCTATGAATACCCATGATGACAATTGGATATTGCTAGCCAATGATGGAAAACAAACTTCATTTATATATGTAGATCGAAATGCCCTTAATTTGACTGAATTCGATTTATCAGGTACACCTTATTCTCATGCACAATTATTTGTTTTTGGTCCACGAGATCTTTATCGTCCAGATGAAACCGTCTATTTTAATGCATTATTGCGTGATGCGGATGGGCAACCATTGACTGATCAACCAATTATTGCCGATGCGATTTCAACTGATGGGCGTGTAGTTAAAAATTTTCAATTAAAAAGCAGTGCTAATACCAATGGTTTATATCAGGCAAATTTTGTCATTCCATCTGATGCGGCAACAGGTAAATGGTCAATTCGTTTTAATTTAGGTGATGATATTTATCGTTATTGGTATTTCAACGTGGAAGAATTTTTGCCAGAACGTATGGCGATGGAAATAACCAGTTCGTCAGACGGTCCAATATTAAACGATGAAGATGTTAACTTTGATATCAAAGGTTGGTATTTGTATGGTGCACCAGCATCAGATAATCGCCTAAACGCTAATGTTTATTTAAAGAAAGTTGACTCCATTACCGGATTAGCCGATTTCAAAATTGGTTCAGTGACAGATGGTAGTCTTTATAGTGAACTTGGTTCTTTTGAAGAAACATTAGATAATGATGGCTTAACCCAGCTTCATATTAAAAGGAGTAATTGGGCAAATTTACGTTCTCCAGTGAAAGTAGTTTTACAAGCGAGTTTACTCGATTCAGGAGGTAGACCGGTTACACGTTATGCAACTCAAACCATTTGGCCTGCTAATCAAGTACCAGCTATCCGAGCATTGATTGGCGATTCACCTTATTATGATTGGAATACTGATAATTATTATGAGCGTCCTACCGTTGATATAGGGACTAATGCGGAATTTGAAATTGCTTATGTTGATCTAGACGGTAACAAACTGGCGACAAACTCCTTAAAAACAAGATTGATTCGTGAACGTCGTGAATATTATTGGACTTGGTCAAGTGAAGATGGCTGGCAACTTAATCATAATTCCAGTGAGATTGTTATTTCGGAAGATCAGCTATCAATTGAAAAGGATAGTACGACTAAAATAAGCTATTTAACCAGTGATTATGGATCTTATCGTGTTGAAGTGATCGATGACGAGTCTAAAGTAGTGACAAGCTTTCGCTTTTGGTCAGGTTATGATTGGGAGGATAATACACGTGGTACGAAATCAGTACGTCCCGATCAAGTTAAGTTAAGTATTGATAAACCATTTTATAATGTCGGTGATGTGGCTAAAGTCAACGTTCAAGCCCCAGTTGCAGGCTCTGGTTATATCTCTCTTGAAACGAATGATGGTATCATTTGGAAAAAAGCAATTACTGTTGGCGAAAAAGGTTTAGATGTCGATATACCAATTAAAGATTGGGGCAGACATGATATTTATATTAATGCCATGATAATCCGTCCATCAACTAATGCTGCCGTACAAACAGTAAAACGAGCAATTGGTTTACTTTATTTACCTACTGATACAACAAATCGCCATTTAAATATTTCAATAAATGCACCAAAACAAGTGAAACCAGAAAGTACTGTGCCAATTAAAATCAAAATGGATGAAAAATTTATCCAAAAAGATAAAAAAGTCACAGTGTTAGTTTCAGCTGTTGATTCTGGTGTATTAAATATTACTGATTATGTTACGCCAGATCCTTATGCTGGATTTTTAGGGCGTAAACGTTATGATGTCGATATTTTTGATGTTTATGGTAAGTTAATTGAGGCTTCAGGGCGTAATGTTAACATGAGTTTTGGTGGTGATGCGATGGGCGCTGGCGGAAAAAAACCGTCTAATGAAGTTCTTATTGTTGCTCAACAATTGAAAACCATTCAGTTAAATGACCAAGGTGAGGGTGTTATTGATTTACCATTACCTAATTTTAATGGTGAATTGCGCATCATGGCGCAAGCATGGGATGACAATCGTTTTGGTAAAGCAGAAAAAACGATGAAAGTTGCCGCTCCTGTTATTGCTGAATTAACAACTCCGCGCTTTTTATCTGGAGGAGATCAAGCAGTATTAGCATTAGATCTTCATAATTTGACTGATACGACTCAAAATATGCAAGTTGAGGTATCAACCACAGGGTTAATTCATCAAAATGATGTAAAATCTATTCCCGTCAGACTTGATAGCAAACAAAAAAATATTATTCAAATTCCTGTTGTCGCAGATTATGGTTATGGTAAAGGTACTATAAATATAGATGTGAAAGGGATTGTTATTGATGATAATTCAGATTTTGATATTCATCGTTCATGGGCTATCGGCGTAAGACCAGCCTATGCTGCAACTACAAGATATTTTGAAGTAGTGTTAGATGAAAAGAACAGTTGGAAATTACCTGACGAAGCGTTAATGGGACTGATTGAAAATACCATTGAAGGGCAATTGGTTATCTCTAATCAACCACCACTGAATATCGCTCAATATATTAAAAGTTTATTTGCCTATCCTTATGGCTGTTTAGAACAGACAACCAGTGGCTTATTCCCATCTTTATATGCTAACAGTGAACAGCTTGCACAGTTAGGTATTAAAACGGATTCTGATGATAAGCGCCGAGAAAAAATTCAAAAAGGCATTTCACGAATTTTATCAATGCAACGTAGTAATGGTAGTTTTGGTTTATGGAGTAATCATAGCGAAGAAGAACATTGGCTTACTGTTTATGCTACTGACTTTTTATTGCAAGCTAAAGAGCGAGGTTATCAGGTGAATGATAAAGCTCTTGATGCAGCAATGTCGCGTCTTGGTCAATATATTTATGATACTTCTGCATTTAATAATCTTTATTATGGGGATGAAAATGCACTTGAGTTTGAAAAACTCTCTATTAAAGCTTATGCGTTGATGATACTGTCTAAACAAAATAAGATTACCTCAGCGATGCGTAATGAGATTAATTATTTATCAGATAAGATCAGCAAGGATAAATCATTTATCTATAGTCCGTTACCTTTGGCTCAATTAGCCGTAAGCGCGAAGTTAAATGGTTTGACATCTGTTTATGATAAATTATTACCATTAATCTTCACTACTCCGTATAACTACAGTACATGGCGGGGTAATTATGGTACTGAGATTCGTGATCAAGCATTAATTTTATCGTTATTGATAGAAAACGACATGGACACAAAAAATCAAGCCAATTATTTAGTTAATTTATCAGAATTATTAAAAAATAAACGTTATTACTCAACTCAGGAGTTAAATTCATTATTTATTGCTGGTTGGTCATTAGAGCAACATAAAAAAGATGATAAATTTAAACTGGCAATAAATGATAGTATTGTTGATGTTAATTCAGTCTATTCTCATTCCTATAATTATGAAGTTTTAAGTCAAGGGTTATCTATCAATAATTCAGAACATGATAGACCACTTTATGCTAAATTTTCGCTTTCTGGGTATGGAAAAACGCCACCGGCACCAACATCGAAAGATGGTTTCTTCAATATTACTCGAACCTATTACGATCTACATGGCAATGAAATAAATCCATCCCAATTAGAAGTGGGTTCCATGATGGTTGTGATTTTAGATGTAACATCAAAAGAACCTGTTCATGATGCATTGATTGTTGATTACTTACCAGCTGGGTTAGAACTTGAAAATCAGAATCTTTCAAATAGTAGCGTGAATTTATCATCAATTCCTGGTGTATCTGATTTATTGAAAGATGATGATGTAAGTCAACTTAAATATCAGGAATTTAGAGATGATAGATATGTTGCTGCTGTTAATATCCAAAATTATAAGGAACGCCAAAAATATCATAAACGTGTTGCTTATTTAGTTAGAGCGGTAACAACTGGTAATTACATGATTCCTTATCCTTATGTTGAATCTATGTACCGTCCTGATCGTTTTGCAATCGGACAATCACCAGATTTGATGACGATATCTGTTCCTAATAAAGAAAGTAATTAATCAAGAGATAGTAAAAATTTCAATACTATCACTAAGATTAACTTCATTGACTATTCCGCCAATAGCGTTGGCGGAATTTTTATTTTTTTAAAATTGTGTTGGATAATCGAATATCAATAATGAAAAAGTTCTTTTATAAATTATTTCTTTTTTTATTATTATTATCAGTTTTGTTAGTCGGCAGTTTTTTTGTCTTGGATTATTTTTTTCCATTATCTATTTCGCGAAATAAAACAACACAAACCGTTGTTGCTCAAGATGAAACTCCTTTATGGCGATTTGCTGATGAAAAGGGTATTTGGCGTTATTCGGTAAGCCTTGATGAAGTTCCTGATTATTATCTTGATGTGTTATTAAATTATGAGGATCGTTATTTTTATAATCATATTGGTATTAACCCGATGTCGTTATTTCGAGCTGCTTGGCAAAACTTATCCAATAATAAAATTATTTCAGGAGGTAGTACCATTTCAATGCAGGTGGCTAGGTTACTCTCTCCTCATGATCGAACAATTATCGGTAAATTAAAACAAATCTTTCGGACTTTTCAACTTGAACTACATTATAGTAAAGAAGAGATTTTAACTTTATATATTAATCATGCGCCTTACGGAGGCACAATTGAGGGTATTGGAGCCGCTAGTTGGTCTTATTTTGGTAAACAACCTAAAGCATTAACTCGAAGTGAAGCGGTATTATTGGCGGTATTGCCTCAAGCACCGAGTCGATTAAGACCAGATCGATTTCCTGAAAGAGCTAAGCAAGCTCGTGACAAAGTATTAGATAGACTTGCTCAATATGATGTTTGGCCAAAAGAGTTGATTGAACAAGTTCGACGTGATGAAGTTTGGGTTTATCCACGAAAAGCACCACAGTTAGCACCATTATTGGCTTATCGTTTAAAACAGCAATATCCTAATGATAATATTATTCATTCCACTATTGATGTTTCTATTCAATATATTTTAGAAGATCTTGCTATTAATCGAAAAAAACAGCTCCCGCCTAAAACATCATTAGCAATTTTAGTGGTAGATCATGATGATATGACGGTTAAAGGATATGTTGGTTCTGCTGACTTTAATGATAAAGAGCGTTTTGGTCAAGTCGATATGATTAGAGCGTTACGCTCTCCTGGTTCTACACTCAAGCCTTTCATTTATGCCTTTGCTATTGATGACGGTATGATTCATTCTGAATCGTTACTACAAGATGTTCCGCGTATTACTACCGATTATCGACCAACTAATTTTGATGAGGGTTTTCATGGACCTGTTAGTGCCTCTGATGCATTAAGTAAATCATTGAATTTACCGGCAGTTCAATTAATTGAGTTATATGGTCCAAAAAGGTTTGCAGGAAAACTTGCAGGTATTGGTTTACCTTTATCCTCTATTGCAAATGATCCGAATATTTCCTATATATTAGGTGGAGCTTCACTTAGAATGGATAACCTTGTTAGTGCATACAGTGCATTTGCAAGGCACGGGGATGTGAGCCCCTTACGATATACTCAATCTGATCCTTTAATTAATAAACCCTTTATCTCTGATGGTAGTGCATGGATAACACGGCAAATGTTAATTAATAGCAATTTATTAGCTTATAAAACAGGAACCAGTTATGGTTATCGCGATGCTTGGGCTGTTGGTATAAATCCTCGATATTTAATAGGCATTTGGGTAGGGCGCCCTGATGGTACGCCTGTTGTTGGGCAGTATGGTTCAATGTCTGCAACTCCAATTTTACAACAAGTAAATTCAATATTATTAAATAGAGAAAACCGCTTAAATCATCCTCTCCTCACTTATGAGAAACCTGAATCAGTCTCAAGCGCCCAAATTTGTTGGCCATCAGGGCAGCCACTTCCTGAATCTGATGCTAATTGTCATCGTCAAAAAACAGCATGGGTATTAAATAATATGTTGCCACCAACATTAAGCACCTACAGTGAATTAAAAAATAATATTTACCGTTCAGGTTGGATAAATATTTGGGTAAATGATCGCGGTGAGCGTGTAGCAGCTGATTGTATAGGAGCACAAAAAAAACAGATAGCTTTGTGGCCAATTTCATTAGAAAATTGGTTGTTAACTAAAGAAAGACGACAATCTTTACTGCCCCCAATTGATAAAAAATGTCCTGTAATGGGTAAAGATATTTTTGCCTCACTTAATATTGTTGGTTTACGGGATAAACAACTCGTTAGAGCATTACCAGGCAATAATCAAGTCACGATTGATTTAATTCCTGAAGGTGGATTTGGTGAAAAATGGTGGTTTTTAGATGGTACTTTAGTGGCTAATTCAAAGGATAATGAAAAAGTCGCTTTAACTGTGACTAAAAATGGAAAACATCGTTTACTGGTATTAGATGAAAGTGGACAAATTGTCCGAATAAATTTTATGTCAGATTAATAAAGGAACATTAACATGGCGATTGAACAAACTCTCAGCATTATTAAACCTGATGCGGTAAAAAAACAGATTATTGGCGAAATTCAAACAAGAATTCACCAAGCTAAACTCGATATTATTGCTATGAAAATGGTGAGGTTAACAAAAGAACAAGCTGAAGGTTTTTATGCTGAGCATCAAGACAAGTCCTTTTTTGCTAATTTGGTAAAATTTATGATGTCTGGACCAATTGTTGTTCAAGTTTTACAAGGTGAAAATGCCATTGAACGCTACCGACAACTGATGGGACCCACTGATCTATCTAAAGCAGCTGCAGGGACTTTAAGAGCCGATTTTGCGAATAGTGTGAGAGAAAACGCCGTGCATGGTTCCGATTCTTTAGCATCAGCAGAACGTGAAATTGCTTATTTTTTTGTTGATAGTGAGATATTTCGTTAGGTGATTATTATTTAACAAAGAGTTATAAAACTTATGAAAATTACCTATAAACAATTAACGAGTGCAGTGGAACAAAAATTATTGACTCATCAGCAGGCAGAACAATTATGGCTGTTTTTCCAAGAACAGAATAAACATCTGCCTAGCTTTCAATTTACGCATATATTGTATTATCTAGGAGGTTTGATTGCGATAGGTGCGATGTCACTATTTATGACTTTAGGTTGGGAGCATTTAGGCGGTATTGGTTTATTGTGTATTAGTGCGATTTATGCCATCACTGCACTTTGCACTGCACAATTTTTATTAAAACGTTATCATCTGATCATTCCAGCGAATATATTAACAACGTTAGTGATTGTATTAACGCCTTTAGGGGTTTATGGACTTGAAAATGCTATAGGCGTTTGGGATAACCATTATGATTACAGAGATTATCATCGATATATTGACTTTCGGTGGTTATTTATGGAGTTAGCGACAGTATTGGTTGCTGTTTGTCTAATTCTTCGATATCGATCTTCTTTTTTATTTATGCCACTAGCATTTACACTCTGGTATATGAGTATGGATCTTACACCTTATTTAGTTCATTTATTGGGTTATGCAACAAAAAACGATGTTAATTATTCGGATTATTTTAATGTGCGTCAACAAGTATCGCTATGGTTTGGATTATTGGTTGTTGTGGTGGCCTTTCTTATTGATATAAAGAATAAAAGTGATAAAGATTTGTCATTTTGGATCTATTTATTTGGCGTTCTCACTTTTTGGGGCGCATTAAGTTCAATGGAATCAGACAGTGAGTTAAATAAATTTTTCTATTTCTGTGTTAATTTACTCATGATACTAATAGGGGTAATAATCGTTAGAAGAGTTTTTGTTATTTTTGGCGGTTTAGGAATAACGGGATATTTAAGTTATTTATCCTATCACGTGTTTGAAGACAGCCTACTGTTTCCTTTTGCCTTAACAATAATAGGTTTATCTATTATTGTGGCGGGTATTTTTTGGCAACGTCACGAAAAAGCAATAAACATTTACTTATTGCAATCTGTGCCGCCAGGATTAAGAAAATATCTTGAATTTAAACATCATTAATGTGTTTGTTCACTGAGCCTAACTCGCTATATTAATCCACATTTTATACTATATTATGGATACATGGTTAGTGTGAAATAATATAGTGTAGTCATGCGTAAATTCGTTCCTTTTGATCGCGTACAACCTTATCAATTTGAATCTCAATCTCTAACCATATTCCAGCAATATTATTGAAATGGGTGGGGATTCGCTCTTACCAATACATCTGTTGATTTCAACAATATGTTTTTTTAATCGTTAATTTTTTAAAGACCAGATTTTTTTAATGCAAGGTCTGATTATTATCATTTTTAATGTGTTACTGAAAAGAGTGTATTCTCTAGGCCGTAACAATCTTATAAAGCAAGTTCAATTCTCTTAATATAACTTTTAGTTATAACTATGTAATGATTTATTATTTATTTATTTCATTTTTTTGTTGATAGACTTTAGCGGTACCTAATATAACTTTTAATGAGGTTTTGAATGAAATTTCTTACTAAATCGCTAATAACGATTGCTTTTCTCGGCACATTATTAAGCACCAATTCTGCTTTTGCCGATCGTTTAGATGATATCGAAAAACGGGGCGAAATTAAAATAGCTGTATTTGATAGCAACCCACCTTTTGGTTTTATTGACGAAACAACCAATAAAATTGTAGGTCTTGATGTAGATTATGCCAATGCAATTGCCAAAGAATTAAATGTCAAAGTTGAATTAGTACCAACTAATCCTGCGAATCGTATTCCATTATTAACCTCAAAAAAAGCGGATTTAATTGTGGCAAACTTTACGGTTACCGATGAAAGAGCAAAAACAGTCGATTTCAGTTTGCCGTATTTTGCTACCGGTCAAAAATTTATTGCTAAAAAGGGCGTACTTAAAACAGCCGATGATCTGAAAAATTTGCGGATCGGCGCTGACAAGGGTACCGTGATGGAAATTACGCTTCGTGAAAAGTATCCAACTGCAAAAGTGATCTCTTATGATGATACGCCATTTGCGTTTGCTGCATTACGTAATGGTGTGGTGCAAGCGATTACTCAAGATGATGCTAAATTAATTGGCTTACTCGCCAATGTACCAGAAGAACAGCATGAAAACTTCGAAATTTCACCCTTTAGTATCACACAAGAATATCAAGCGGTTGGTATCCCTAAAGGAGAAACACGCTTAATAGACAAAGTGAACCAAATATTATTAAAACTCGAAACCAATGGTGAAGCATTGACGATTTATAATCGTTGGTTCGGTCCTAACACTAAATCTGCAATGCCCCGCGGTGTTTTTAAAATAGGGTCGGCTCAATAAATTATGTTAGAGCAATTACTTGAAGTCCGCTATTTATGGTGGTTATGGGATGGTTTTTTAGTAACCTTAGCTATCTCACTACTTACTATCATTTTTTCTACGTTTTTAGGTTTTTTATTGGTTATTGCTCAGCAAAGTGGGATCAAATTGATTAAAAGTATGGTGGTAGGGTATAACGCAATTTTTCGTTATTCTCCATTATTGCCACAACTGTTTTTTTGGTATTTTGGTATTGGTAACTTATTACCCGATGAATTTAAAATTTGGCTATTTGACGAGCCACAAATTCAATTATGGTTTTTGACACTGAAAATGCCATCATTCGAATTTATCATTGGTTTTATTGGATTGACTTGTTATTCCAGTGCTTTTATTGCCGAAGAATTTAGAGCAGGGATTGCTGGTGTGAGTATAGGGCAACAACAAGCATCATTGGCATTAGGATTAACTTGGTGGCAAAGTATGCGTTTTATTATTTTACCTCAGAGCTTTTGTATTGCCTTTACGCCTCTTATTGGTCAATACATGAATATCGTTAAAAATTCATCGTTAACGATGGCCATAGGGGTGTTAGAGCTATCTTATGTTTCAAGGCAAGTTGAAACCGAATCATTAAAAACTTTTCAAGATTTTGCTGTTGCAACGTTTTTATATATTTTGGCTATTGTAATTATTGGCACGTTAGGCAATATTTATCAAACCAAACGATTCCCTACGGGTAGGATGTAATTACTTATTATGGAATTTAAAGGTCTAGAAGTTATCTATAATAACCTAAGTTATATGATGTGGGGTAACTTTCCGGGTGGGATATTTTTAACATTATTAATGAGTTTAGCAGCAATTGTATTTTCATCTTTTATGGGGATCTTAGCTGGTGTTGGCTTAACGGTTAGTAAAGGGCTTGTTCGTTCCTTATTTATTGGTGTGCTAGGCTTTTTAAGAGCTATTCCAGTGATCATGCTCATATTTTGGACTTACTTTTTATTGCCTGTGTTACTAAATGTAGACGTGCCTGCAATTACAACGGTAGTTTTTGCATTATCTGTTATTGGTGCTGCCTATATTGGGCACTCAGTACATGCAGGGATGATTGCTGTATCGAAAGATCAATGGCAAGCTGCATTTTCACTAGGATTATCTAAAACTCAAGTCATTATCTACATTATTTTACCGCAAGCTCTAAAAATGATGATGCCATCGTTTGTTAATCAATGGGTATCGTTGATTAAAGATACCTCCTTGGCTTATGTTGTTGGTGTCGCTGAATTTACCTTTATTGCCACGCAAATTAATAATCGTAGTATGGTTTATCCGACCGAAATATTTTTATTTGTTATCGTTGTTTATTTTATCATTTGTTTATCTCTGGATATTGTTGTATCGTTTTTTGCAAAAAAATGTTGGTTTAGTACAAAATAATCGAGCATCTATGATTTTGTTTGATAAATTTGTTTATTAATTGATTATATTATTAAGGTTCTTTTAAGGTTTAAGCGTTAAATTGTTAATAATTTTAATTAATCTGGTAATTGTTCAATGTGGCATGATTTAAATACTCAAATTTTTCTATTAATTAATGCGTCAGAGCAAGCATCGAAATCATTTATTAGCTTTGCTATTTTTTGTGCAAAATATTTGGTTTATGTCCCAATTATTGTTATGAGTATTTGTTGGTTTATTTATCCTATTTATCGGCAACTCATGTTAAAAATGGTGATAGGTTTATGTATCGCATTATTGATTACTTTTATTATTCGTCATCTATTTTATTCTCCACGGCCATTTACAATAGATGTTGGAACAAATTATTTGTTTCATGATAAAACAAGCTCGTTACCAAGCCAACATGCGGTTTTTGTATGGACTTTATTTTTTACTGCCTTTTTTAATAAAGCACAGAGAACTAAAACAATCTTATACGTATTGTTGATAGTTGCATTATTAGTTAGTTGGAGCCGTATCTATCTGGGAGTTCATTGGCCATTAGATATTTTTATTGGATTTATCGTAAGCATTATATCCTCATTGATAGTTAAAAAATGTTGGATGAGTATAAGTAAATTGATTAATCGATAGTTATCTTATGGATTGTAATTAACTGCGCTGTGTAGCAAAGACAAACATATAATAAGTCATCACCTATCGACTTTATTATAAAATACCGATTAGAGTAAATGATAATGAAAATACTTATTGTTGAAGATGATAGCTTACTACAAAAAGGTCTGTATGATGGTATTACCTCCAATGGTTATGTGTGTGAGCTAGCATCAACAGGTAAGCAGGCCGAACAGTATATCCAATTTGGGCAATTTAGTCTGATTATTCTTGATTTAGGTTTGCCTGATTGTGATGGCTTAGAATTACTGACACGCTGGCGAAAAAAGCAAATTGATGCGCCTGTTCTTATTCTTACCGCACGTGATACCGTTGAGGATAGAGTAGAGGGTTTAGATTTAGGTGCTGATGACTATTTAATAAAACCTTTTGCTTTAACAGAATTGTTAGCCAGAGTGCGGGCATTAATTCGTCGTAATCAAGGTACCGCTGATAATCTGATTAGCTATGGACCTATTACTATTGATATCAAACAGCAAAAAGTAACTGTCAATAATCAAGAAATAGTATTAACGCCAAAAGAGTTTATCGTTTTATCCCGATTGATGTTAAAAGCAGGTGAAAAAGTGCATCGTGATTTACTGCAAAACGATCTCTACGATTGGCAAAGTGATCCAAGCTCAAACGTCCTAGAAGTTTACATTCATGGATTACGCAATAAACTCGGAAAAAATTGTATTCGAACTGTTCGTGGCTATGGCTATCAACTTAACATTGATTGTTAATTAATACTACTAACTATATAAATTTATTATGATCGCAAAATCTTTTAGTGATATTCGTCACAGTATTCGTTGGAATCTTTTTTTTACTTTAGGCGCAATTATGCTCATTTGCCAAACTATTACCGTTTTTTGGTTATGGCATGAAAGTAAAGAACAAATTGATGTATTGGTTAATTTAACACTGAGTCAAAATAAAATTGATGAAGTGGTTGAGCATGAAGAACTTGAAGCTATTTTTGCACTGTTTTGTTCTGCTTTTACCATGATGCTGGTGACATTATTTTTAGCCTATAAAGCCATCAAATGGATTACTAAACCGCTAGAAATTTTGGAAAAAGATCTTAATCAACGTACTGAAGAGAATTTAAAACCTATTGCACCGATTAGTAATATGCGCGAAATTAAATCCATTACTTCAGTATTGAATAATCTGTTTATTCGTCTTAGTACAACTTTGGCACAAGAACGGCTTTTTACTGCCGATGTTGCGCATGAAATGCGAACGCCGCTTGCTGGTATACGTTTACATTTAGAATTATTAGAAACTAAAAACAATATTGATTGTACTGAATTAATTGACAGAATTGATCGTTTAGTTAACACGGTTGAGCAATTATTGATGTTAGCGCGTGCAAGCCAAAAATTTACAGTTGGGCAATATCAAAAGATTAATTTCTATGATGATATTATGATCCCTTTATCTGATGAATTAACGGAATTAACTAAACAAAAATTTCAATCTATTGAATGGAATATACCTGATACAAAACTTTCGTTTAATGGTGATGTCACTTTAATAAGATTACTGTTGCGTAATTTAGTCGAAAATAGTCATCGCTATAGCCCAAAACAGACCAAAATAGTAGTAAGTTGTTATAAGGATAAAAAAGATATCTTTATAAGTGTGGAGGATGAGGGTGCAGGCATTGACGAATCAAAAAGCGAAAAACTCACTCAAGCCTTTTTCCGGATGGATCGCAAACATGACGGCATTGGGCTTGGTTTAAGTATTGTTAATCGTATTGCAAAGTTACATCAGGGTTTATTTATGTTAAAAAATCGATCTGGCGATGCGAAAGGTGCAATTGCACAATTGCAACTTACTGATTCAACACGTCAATTAAACGAGTAAGCAAAGGATTATGACTATTTTCTTTAACAATAGACTTTAAAAAGCGCTGCCAAGTTCGTTCAATTTTAGATTTTGCAAAACAAGGAATGTAATTCGCAATTGGAATAAAAGTTGAATTACCAATGTTGTCGATAATCACTAAACGGCTGTTAGTATCGCTTAAATGTTGAAATAAGATATTTTTACTTTTGATAGTCATGGTAATGATACGATCTTTTAATAATGCTGATTTTAACTCTTTGAGCCCCGTGACTAATTGATCAAAATATTTTTCGGTTAACGATTTATTAGCAAGGTATTTTTCCAGTGGAATTGCGGTTTCACCATTATAATCTCGAATCAGTTCAAAGATATGACCATTACCATAATTAGTTGAAACTGATCCATAATATTTAGCTAATGCATCAAATGATACATTACGTTTAATAAGATGTTTATAATAGGCAATCTCGCGGTTGGTTTCTTCTTCTGCCCCATCATTATAGTTGACTTTAATGCATTTATTCGCATCCTCTGGGTGATGATAACATTTGCGGTGTAATCCGCGACTTATATAATCTTTTTCGGAAAGTGTAATTGTCGTATTCATGATATAAATTTTCTATTATGTGGGCTTGACTTTAAGTGTAACAGCAAGACTTTATTATCGCCATGATTTTTTATTTTTAAACTAGCGCTTTTATATTATTTCTGTATAATATCGGCACCCACGTTACAACAACGTTTTTCCCAACGTTGTTTTCGGTTGTCAAAGTTAATGTAACAACTCGAAGGGGTTAGTTAGTTAATAGCAACAATCAAAAAGTGTAAATAAATCAAATGATTTATTAACGTGAGATTAATTAAAAATTGGATAATTACGAATGAGTACTTTTTCAGCTAAACCAGAAACAGTTAAACGCGACTGGTATGTTGTTGATGCAGCAGGTAAAACGTTAGGTCGTTTAGCTACTGAAATCGCAAGCCGTTTGCGTGGTAAACACAAAGCAGAATACACACCACATGTTGATACAGGTGACTATATCATTGTTATCAATGCAGAAAAAGTTGCTGTAACAGGCAAAAAACGCACTGATAAGATTTATTATCGCCATACTGGCTACATCGGTGGACTTAAAGAAGCGACTTTTAAAGAAATGATTGAACGTCATCCTGAACAAGTCATCGAAATTGCTGTAAAAGGCATGTTACCGAAAGGTCCTCTTGGTCGTGCAATGTACCGTAAACTAAAAGTTTATGCTGGTAGTGAGCACAATCATGCGGCACAACAACCGCAAGTATTAGATATTTAAGGGGATAGAAGATGGCTGATAATCAATATTACGGCACAGGTCGCCGCAAAAGTTCTGCTGCTCGCGTGTTTATTAAACCAGGTAGTGGAAATATCGTTATTAATAAACGTTCATTAGAGCAATACTTTGGTCGTGATACTGCTCGTATGGTTGTTATGCAACCTTTAGAGTTAGTTGAAATGACTGACAAACTTGATCTATACATCACTGTTAAAGGTGGCGGTATTTCAGGTCAAGCTGGTGCAATTCGTCACGGTATTACTCGTGCATTAATGGAATATGATGAAACATTACGTTCTGCATTACGTCAAGCAGGCTTTGTTACTCGTGATGCTCGTCAAGTTGAACGTAAAAAAGTGGGTCTACGCAAAGCACGTCGTCGTCCACAATTCAGCAAACGTTAATTGCATACGTTACAAAATTGTTTTCAAAACCCAGCCAAAAGCTGGGTTTTTTTATGTCAAATTATTGTTTATCTAAAATAGTCATTAAGATGATTGACTAAGTGTAACTTAGCTTTTTTGTAATATAACATTCAGATTTTTAATTTAATTATTGCTACTCATAAGAACGATTATTTTTACTAAAACGTATAGCTAACCTTAAACTTCTTGTCAAAAAATTTTTCAATACAAGAAAGATAGTAATAAAATGCATTTTTTTAACAAATTTGTTATCCAATTTGTTAGAATAGTGACTTAACTAACTTATTTTAACTTTGCTTATTGGGAGTGAACATGGTTGTTGCTGTTAATAAACGTTCTGTTATGACACTATTTTGTGATACAACAGATATTTACGGCCATCAGATTCGTTTTGTATTGGCAGAAAAAGGTGTGACTGCTGAAATCGAGTTTGTAACCGCAGATGATTTACCTCAAGAATTATTGGATCTTAATCCATACGCTAATATCCCAACTTTAATTGATCGCGATCTTACTTTATACGAGCCTCATATCGCATTAGAATATCTAGATGAACGATTCCCACATCCTCCTTTAATGCCTGTTTATCCTATTCTTCGAGCAAATGCACGTTTAACGATGTATCGTATCAAAAAAGAGTGGTATGCCGCTTACGAAACAATTATTGCCGATCCTAATAGCAATGCAGCTAAAACAGCCCGAAAAAATTTATTGGATGATCTTGTTTCAATCTCAGTTATTTTTAAAGAAAAAGATTATTTTATGAGTGATGATTTCACTTTATGTGATTGTTATTTTGCTCCATTATTATGGCGTTTACCAATGCTTAATATTGAATTACCAAAAGTTGCTGAGAAAAATTATTTAAATTATATGGCACGCATTTTTGAACGTCCTGCTTTTATTCAGTCTCTTACTGACGATGAAAGAAAGATGAGAGCATAATAAATAATTTTATCTGATTTGCACTATTTTTTATACAAGGTATTTTTATGGAACTTGAGCAAATGACTCCACGTCGGCCTTATTTATTTAGGGCTTTTTATGATTGGATTCTGGATAATGATTTAACGCCCTATATTGTGGTGAATACTTCTGTCTATGGAGTATTGGTTCCACAAGAGTTTGTACAGAATAATCAGATAGTGCTAAATATTGCACCACAATCTGTAGGTCAATATGTATCAAATAATGAGCAAATTGAGTTTAATGCCCGTTTTTCTGGTGTGCCACAACATATTGTTGTTCCTATGGCTGCGGTTGAAGCTATCTATGCTCGTGAAAATGGAGTAGGGATGGGATTTGAGGATGAACCTCAATATCGAGCGTTACAAGAAAAACAAAATAATCAATCCGAAACACCTCCTGCAAAAAAGGCCAATCCATTTAGAGTGGTAAAATAATTTTTAATAACAAAATTATTTTCCAGATTTAAATCTCAATGTCTATTAACGCCCGCTTAACTAACGGGCAATAAGTAACATAATAAATCAATGCAATTTAAAATATTAATAGTTATCATTTATCAAATGAAGAGATAAAACTTATTATCATTTTAATTTCTTATAATTGATAATGATTATTATTAACATCAAAATGCGTGCGTGTTATGTCATGAATTCAACTGATATCAATCCAAGTTCTCGCTTGTGGAAATTAGCATTTACTTATAAAACTTTAATGATTTTTTCCTGTTTATTCTCTATTTTTAGTGTCATCACTTCATTTGTACCATTCATTGCCATCTATTTCATTGTTTGTGAAATTATAGTGAGCATCAGTCATCAAACAGAATTAAATAGCGAATTAATTATTAGTTATGGCTGGCTGGCATTTATGGCTGCTGCATTAGCGATTGTTTTTAATTTCCTAGCGTTATGCTTATCACATATTGTTGCATTTAAAACACTTTATAATCTTAAATACAACTTTATTCGTTATTTATCCTGTTTACCTTTAGGCTTTCATACAAACCATTCTAGTGGCGAGCTTAGAAAAATCGTGGATGACGATATCGAAAAAATTGAACAATTTATTGCTCATCAATTGCCCGATATGATTGGATCCTTTGCTTCTCCTGTGGTTATTTTGGTGATTCTAGCCGTTTTCGATTGGCGATTAGGTTTAGCAACGTTAGTACCAATTATCCTTGCCTATATCGTATTAATTAGTGGCTATCGACGTAAGGATATCAAAACCAATCAACAAGAGTTGCAAAAAAAATTGATTGAAATGAGTCATGCTTCAGTTGAATATATAAGAGGTATTACCGTTATAAAGGCTTTCAATCAGACATTTTTTTCATTTAAACGATTTAATGACGCGATTAAAGCTTATCAATTTTATTGTTTAAAATTTATATATTGTTTTAAATACCACATGGCATTTTTTATATTGTTATTAAATAGTATTTATCTCTTTATTGTTCCAGTTGTTATCTTTTTGATCAGTGATACGGATAATTACGCTAATTTCATTTTGTCAGCCATTTTTTATTTGATTTTTTCTTTAGGATTACCTGCACCATTTTTCAAATTGATATATGTCACTCAAGGATTTCAAAAAACAGTTAAAAGCGTCCAAAATATGGATGAGGTATTAAATGTTCCTCCTCTTAGCGAACCCAAAGAGGGGCTGAAAGTTGCAAGCTACGATATTCAATTTGATAATGTGTGTTTTTCTTATCATGATGAACAGGTATCAAATCCAACCGAAAGTAATAACGCGCTTAACCATATTTCATTTACTGCTAAACAAGGTGAAATAACGGCTTTAGTCGGTTTATCAGGCAGTGGCAAAAGTACCATATCCTTACTCATTCCACGATTTTATGACCCAGATGAGGGTCTTATTACAATTGGTCATGTTGATTTAAAACAGATGACTAGTGATTATTTATTATCTTTAGTAAGTTTTGTTTTTCAAGATGTGTTTTTATTCAAGCAAAGTGTAATAAACAACATTCGGATCGGTAAACCTGACGCAACAATTAATGAAGTTATTGCGGTTGCTAAAACTGCTCAATGCCATGAATTCATTGAAAAATTACCAAATGGTTATGATTCAATTATTGGATCAGATGGTATACATCTTTCTGGGGGTGAAATGCAACGACTGGCTATCGCTCGTGCACTATTAAAAAATTCTCCAATTTTAATCCTTGATGAAGCCACTTCATTTGCCGATCCTGAAAATGAGAGCAAAATTCAATTAGCAATGAAAGCATTAATGAAAAATAAAACGGTCATTATGATAGCTCACCGTCTCTCAACAATAAGAGATGCTAATAAGATCATCGTATTAGATAAAGGGAATATTGCTGAGTCAGGAACACATGAACAACTATTTTCAAATAAGGGAACCTACTACAAGATGTGGCAATATTATCAGCAAACATTAGATTGGCAAATGCATCATTCTGATAGGAGTAAGTCAAATAATGATGAGCAAATAAGTTATCAGCAGGGGTCAGAAAATGTTTAAGCGATTATTGATGTTATCCGATACAGGAAGTGAAAATTTAAGACAAGCTATCATTGCATGTACGATCTCAAATCTTACATTGATGTTACCGTTTATTATTCTATTGCAAGTCATTGTCTCGTTAATTACCCCGTTAACAAGTCATTTAGCAGTAAATAAGAGTTATTTATGGTTAATGATAGGGTTAGGCATATTATCTAGTTTACTTTTTTTATTTTGTTATCAAAGGGAATATAAAAAAACTTATGCAAATGCTTTTGGACAGGCAGCAAATACTCGCATTGAAGTGGCAGAGAAAATTAGAAAACTTCCACTTAGTTTTTTTAATCGTAAAGATTTATCCGAGCTAACAACCAATATCATGGGTGATTGTGCAACAATTGAGAACATGTTGAGTCATGTAGTTCCTCAACTAATTGGTTATTCATGTAGTAGTGTTATTACTTGTGTCCTATTAGCTTTTTATGATTGGAGAATGGCAAGTGCTATCTTTTGTACTTTACCTATTGCATTTTTAATTATGCTTATCGGTAAAGGTTTTGAAAAAAAATTAGGCGAAAAACAGGTACAAAGTAAATTAGCTGTCTCAAATGAGGTTCAAGAATATCTTGATGGAATTAAAATCATCAAAGGCTTTGGTATTAGTGGTGAAAAATTTAAAACACTGGATAGAGCACTTAAAAATATGATGTGGGCATCGATCAAATTTGAAGGTGTAAGTGGAATTTTTGTCGCGTTATCTACTTTGATTTTGCAGGTAGGTTTGGGCATAGTTGTTTTAGTCGGTGTGAAGTTGATCGTTATTGGTAGTTTAGATCCGATAACATTTTTAGCCTTTATCGTTATTGGTTCACGCATATACAGCCCTTTAATTTCTGTATTAACGCTATTACCTGAGCTTTTTTATATGCTGACATCTATTGAACGGATGAAAAGTTTACAAACAGAACCAATAATGGAAGGTCGAGATGATGTTTTGTTGAAAAATTTTAGTGTTACCATAGATCACATTAATTTTTCATATAAGCAAAAAACTGTTATTAATGATCTGAGTTGTGTTATTCCGTCAAACAAAATGACTGCGTTAGTAGGGCCTTCAGGAAGCGGTAAAAGCACGTTATTACAATTAATTGCTCGTTTTTGGGATGTCAATAAAGGCGTGATTAGTATTGACGGTAATGATATTAGAACCATCGATCCGGAGACGTTGATGCGCAGTGTGTCGTTTGTATTTCAAAATGTTATTTTATTCGATGATACCATTTTAAATAATATTCGTATCGGTCGACATGATGCGAGCGATGAAGAGGTTAAACTTGCAGCCAAAAAAGCTCGATGTGATGAGTTAATTGCTCGTTTACCTCATGGTTGGGATACTTTAATTGGTGAAAATGGCAGTAAGCTATCGGGTGGCGAAAGACAGCGAATATCGATAGCAAGAGCATTATTAAAGAATGCTCCGATTGTACTGCTGGATGAAGCAACTGCATCGCTTGATCCTGAAAATGAAGTTTATATACAACAAGCCATTTCAGAATTAGTTAAAGATCGAACTGTGATTGTAATTGCCCATCGTTTAAAAACAATTATCACGGCCGATCAAATTATTGTATTAGATAAAGGCCGTATTGTTGAACAGGGTAGCTACCAACAATTAATCGATAACAATGGTTTATTTGCCAGACTTTATTCTCTGCAAAAACAAGAGTTTTCTGTCAGTAATTGATTAAGTGTATTTCTTAGGTAAATCGGTATATGATATAAAAAATTAACTGATTTACCTGAACATAATGAAAGAAATCGAATTAAAATTTGAAATTGCAACTAAAGATATTCATGATTTAAAAAATTTTTTAAATCAATGGGTAAGTTGTGATCAAGCTGAATTTGAATCCTCTTCAAAAATTCAAAATAATATTCACGAACTTAAACTTTTTAATACCTATTATGATACTCAAGATTACTATTTACGTTCTAATGGGTGTGGTTTACGGATTAGGGGAACACAAGACAAGCTCAGTAAACAATTTGAGATTACCGTAAAGCATGGTAACAAAGCCGTTGCAGGTTTACATGAACGATCTGAATATAATGCTAGCTTACCAGACAACTATCTTGATTTAACTTTGCTCCCAAGCGATGCTTTTCCTAAAGATTGTAATATCGAAAATTTACAAAAAATGCTGCGTCCACTATTTACAACACATTTTGATCGGCAAACATGGTTAATTTCATTTGCCAATAGCGAAATAGAAGTCGCTTTAGATCAAGGTGAAATCATTGCTAATGGAGAATCAAAATCGATACAAGAAGTTGAGTTAGAAATAAAACAAGGTAATAAACATGATTTAATCAATTTTGCTATTGAATTAAGTAGATTTAACCTACATCTCTTTTCTCAAAGTAAGGCTTCACGCGGTTATCGATTATTAAAAAACGCGCCTGTTAATCGCGCTCCTTTTAGCGTGCAATTTAAACATGATTTATCAAGCTTATTAAATTTTTGGCAACAAAACGAAGAGTATGCACTTGAAAATAATGATCTAGCTTTTTATCAACAACTATTAATCCAAATAAACGAAATACTAGCTAATCATGATATTGCACACCAACCTGAATTTAAACAGTGGCAACAAGCAATGACTAATATTCACTCCGTTTATGATTTTGCTTATAGCCCAGTAAATACAGTATTAAAACTACAGCTAATTGCATGGTTAAATAAAGAGTAATGTTATGATTTTATGATAAATAGCACGAACCGATAACGTCATTAATGCGAGAGAAGGATATGTCACAATCTGAAATTTTGAATCAACAAAAACAGAAAATAACATCACAGCTATCACAATGTAATTCCGTTTTCGTACAGGATAATCTTAATATTTTGGTACAAAGTGATTTTATAGTAGATGCTTTTTATCGATATCCACAGTGGCTTACAAATATTATTAATCATCCGCCACAAGCTGATGAAAGACGTTATTATCAACAATGGCTTAATGAACACTTAACATCGGTATTGGATGAAACGGTATTAATGAAAGCATTGAGATTATTTAGACGTTATATCTTAGTCAGGCTTGAATGGTCACAATTAACTTATACTAGTAGCGATGAGCAAATATTAAGTCAATTAAGTGAACTCGCTGAAGTCATTATTGTAACGGCACGTGATTGGTTGTATGAATTAAGTTGTAAAGAGTGGGGGACACCGTGTAGTCATCAAGGTGAACCTCAACCTTTGCTCGTATTGGGTATGGGAAAACTAGGGGGAGGAGAACTGAATTTTTCCTCTGACATTGATTTAATTTTTACTTATCCTGAACATGGGCAAACGCAAGGTGGCAGGCGAGAACTGGATAATGCTGTATTTTTTACTCGTTTAGGACAACGTTTAATAAAAGCGCTTGATAGTATTACCGAAGACGGTTTTGTCTATCGTGTTGATATGCGATTACGTCCACTTGGTGAGGGTGGGCCATTAGTCTTAAGTTTTTCATCTATGGAAGATTATTATCAAGAACAAGGGCGAGATTGGGAACGTTATGCTATGGTAAAAGCCAAAGTGTTAGGCGATCAGCAAAACTCTTTCACCAAAGAACTTTACCAAATGCTTAAGCCTTTTGTCTATCGTCGTTACATTGATTTTAGTGTTTTGCAATCTTTACGTAATATGAAAAGCATGATTGAACGTGAAGTACGCCGACGTGGTTTAAAAAATAATATTAAATTAGGTGCTGGAGGCATTCGTGAAATCGAGTTCATTGTACAGGTTTTTCAACTGATTCGCGGTGGCCGTGTCATTGGGCTACAGACACGTTCTCTGCTTACCGCCTTACAAGTAATTGAACAAGAATCATTGCTTGATACTAATGAAGTGGCTCAATTGCGTAATAACTACTTATTTTTACGTCGCTGCGAAAATTTACTGCAAGCCATTAATGATGAACAAACCCAAACATTACCAGAAGAAGAGCTCGATCAAATTCGTTTAGCTACCAATATGGGATTTACCAATTGGTCTGAGTTTATTGAACAATTAACTGTGCGTATGCAACAAAATCGCTTGATATTCAATGCTCTTATTGGTAATGATGATTCAGAGTCTGTTCCAAACACAAAACAATACAATGATCTGTTTGATGAATTATGGGTTCCTGATTTGCAATTAAGTGATATAAAAACTGTATTGCCAAACTATTCTGATAGTGATGCAAAGCAACTTTATCAAATGCTCATCCAATTTCGTAATGATATTGGCAAACGGACAATAGGTGTGCGTGGGCGTGAAATACTCGATCAACTCATGCCTCGTTTATTAGATGCTATTTGTAATGGACAACAGGCAATTATGGTATTTTCACGCATATTGCCTTTGTTGGTTAATATTGTTAGTCGTACGACCTATTTAGAGCTATTGCTTGAATATCCGAGTGCATTAAAGCAGTTGATCCGTCTATGTAGTGCCTCTCCTATGATTAGTGATCAACTGGCTCACTATCCGATTTTATTAGATGAATTAATTGATATTAATTCACTTTATCAAACGATTGAACCTAATGAGTATAAAAGTCAACTTTATCAATACTTATTACGTATTCACGTTGACGATGAAGAACAGCAATTAGAAGCCTTACGCCAATTTAAGCAGATGCAATTACTGCACATTGCTGCGGCAGATGTGGAACATATATTAACCACTATGAAAGTAAGTGATCACCTTACTTATGTGGCGGAAGCATTACTTGATTTTGTTGTACAAATGGCTTGGAGTCAGATGGTCGAACGTTATGGTAAACCCGCTCACTTAGCTGATAATCATAAAGGATTAGTCGTGGTCGCTTATGGTAAATTGGGGGGCTGGGAGCTGGGTTACGGTTCGGATCTGGATTTAGTTTTTTTGCATGATTGCCCTGCAAATAGTGTTACCAATGGTGACAAACAGATTGATAGTCGTCAATTTTATTTACGCTTGGTGCAACGTATTATCCATTTATTTAATGTTCGCACTAGTTTCGGTATTCTTTATGAAGTAGATGTCAGATTACGTCCACAAGGTGATGCAGGTTTACTTGCGTGTAGTTTAGATTCCTTTGCGGATTATCAAATGAATGAAGCATGGACATGGGAACACCAAGCGCTGGTACGAGCTCGAGCGGTATATGGTGAAAATGATCTCATAAAACGTTTTAACCAAATCCGTCATGATGTGCTTTGCAAACCACGAGATGAAAATCAATTAAAAACCGAAGTTAGGCAAATGCGTGAAAAAATGCGAAATCACTTAGGAACGACCCAAGCTGAACTATTTAACTTGAAAATTGATGAGGGAGGCATTGGTGACATCGAATTTTTATCACAATATTTGGTGCTCAATTATGCTAATTCACACCCTAAAATGACAAATTGGAGTGATAATGTACGAATTTTAGATCTAGCCACTCATTACCAAATTATGGACAGTGATGAAGCAGAACAATTGACTCAAGCTTATATTGATATGCGTAATCAAATTCATCAACTTGCATTGCAACTATTACCAAGTACGGTCAACAGTTCACAATTTTATCGAGAAAAACAGATTGTTAAACAAAGTTGGCAAAAGTGGTTAATGTAATTGTTTAGGTGAACCATTATCGGTTAATGGTATTTATTCAGCCGATAATGGATGTCAAAAATTCACTAACAGGTTATTTTGCTTCTTTCCACAAAATCATGTCTTGCTCTTCAAGTTCTGATGCATCAAAACCTATTGCAGGAGCAATGTCTTCTCGGTCAAAAGCGATATCACCACCATTAATGGCATCATCCCCTTTTTTGATTCCTTTAAAATCAAAAAGGTTTGTGTCACACAGGTGAGACAGAGTGATATTTTGGGTAGCACGGAACATGGTTTCAATGCGTCCTGGGAATTTTTTATCCCACTCATTAAGCATCTCTTTAATGACTTGACGTTGTAAGTTAGGTTGTGAACCACAAAGATTACAAGGAATAATTGGAAATTGCTTAATTTCAGCATATTTGGCAATATCCTTTTCTTTGCAATAAGCAAGTGGACGGATGATAATATGTTCACCAGAATCATTCATCAATTTGGGTGGCATGGCTTTAAGCTTGCCACCATAGAACATATTTAAAAACAGAGTTTCTAAAATATCATCACGATGATGCCCTAATGCTATTTTGGTCGCACCCAGTTCGGTTGCTGTACGGTATAAAATTCCACGTCGTAAGCGTGAGCAAAGCGAACAAGTAGTTTTACCTTCTGGGATCTTTTCTTTCACAATGCCATAAGTATTCTCCTGTACAATCTTATACTCGATACCTAATGATTCTAAATATTGAGGTAGGATATGTTCAGGAAATCCTGGTTGCTTTTGATCTAAATTTACCGCCACTAATTCAAAATTGACTGGCGCGCTTATTTTCAAATTAATAAGGATATCAAGCAAGGTATAACTATCTTTACCACCTGATAAACAAACCATAATACGATCGCCATCTTCGATCATATTAAAATCGGCAATTGCCTCGCCGGTTAGGCGACGCAATCGTTTATGTAGTTTATTTTGATTATATGTATTCATCACAATTTTATAGATTACTCAGCACGGCTCATGTAACGACGTTCAGCGATATGAATTTTAATTTTTTCATTGTTATCAATATATTCAGGTATTTGAATAACAAGACCTGTTGATAATGTTGCGGGTTTAGTGCGAGCACTTGCTGAAGCACCTTTAATACTTGGTGACGTTTCGATAATTTCTAAATCTACCGTTTGTGGTAATTCTAAGGCAATCACGTCACCATCAGCCATCAATACCTGAATGCCACTCATACCGCCTTCTGGAATGAATAGTAACTCTTCTTCAATTTGTTCTTTTTTGAAGATAAATGGTGTGTAGTCTTCATTGTCCATAAACACATATTCATCACCATCGATATAAGAAAAACTAACTGGACGACGAGAAAGCTCAATGGTTTCGATAATATCGTCACCTTTGAAGCGTTCTTCCACTTTACCACCATTTTTTACATCGGTAAATCGCATTTTATACAGCGTACTGGCACCACGTGCACTCGGGCTTTGAACATCGATATCTTTTACAAGAAGAAGTTTTCCATTGTACGTGACCGCATCGCCACGTTTTATTTCATTTGCTTTAGCCATAATATTTATTCTTCACAATTAATGATAATAAAGGTTAGATAAGGTAAAAAATTAGCTCGCTATTTTACCGCTAACTTGCTATTGTCACCATCAAAATTTATCGCAGAACTTTAAAATAAAGGAAATACTATGGCAGATTCATATGAATGTCGAAAAAATTGTGGCGCTTGCTGTATTGCTCCCTCAATTTCATCTGCAATTCCCGGTATGCCTAATGGCAAACCTGCGGGCATTGCATGCATTCATTTGGATAATAATTATCAGTGTGGTCTTTTTCAAAAATCATCAAGACCGATAGTTTGTGGTCGATTAAAACCCTGTTTTGAAATGTGTGGCAATAATCGAGAACAAGCTATGCATTATTTAACTCAATTAGAACAGTTGACTAGCAATTGAGTATTGCATAAATTTAATAAACCAGATCGATTATTAGAATTATTTATCTCGCAAAGTTGTTTTTTTGATAAACTTCACCGCACTTCAATATCTAGTAATAAATATTAGTAATTATAGAATTAATTTTCGCTATCTTCAGATTAGGAAATATCTTAATTGATAGCCGTTTTTTCTATTAAATTTAATATCAATAAACAGAAGAACATTGTTATGAAAAATAAATTAAAACGAGATTTAAAAGCTCGTCATTTAACGATGATTGCTATCGGCGGTTCAATCGGAACAGGGCTATTTGTTGCATCGGGTGCAACCGTTGCTCAAGCAGGTCCAGGTGGTGCGCTACTGTCATATGCCATTATTGGTGTGATGGTATACTTTTTAATGACCAGTCTTGGCGAACTTGCCGCCTATTTACCTGTTTCAGGAACATTCGCAACTTATGGCGCACGTTATGTCGATGAAGCTTTTGGTTTCGCAATCGGTTGGAACTACTGGTATAACTGGGCCATTACTGTTGCGGTTGATTTAGTTGCCGCACAGCTCGTTATCTCATATTGGATTGATGCAGGGGCTTACAGTTGGTTATGGAGCTTACTGTTTTTAAGCATTATATTTTGTTTAAATTATATTTCTGTTAAAGGTTTTGGTGAAGCTGAGTTTTGGTTTTCATTAATTAAAGTTGTCACTGTTATTGTCTTTATCGTAGTTGGTTTGTTGATGATAATTGGCATTTTACGCGGTGCAGAAAGTGCAGGTTGGCAAAACTGGCAAGTAGGTGATGCACCTTTTGTGGGTGGATTTTCTTCAATGATTGGAGTCGCAATGGTGGTTGGGTTTTCATTCCAAGGTACCGAATTAATCGGTATTGCTGCGGGTGAATCAAAGGATCCTGAAAAAAATATACCAAGAGCTATGCGACAAGTATTTTGGCGTATATTACTATTTTATATCTTTGCAATTTTAGTTATTAGTTTAATTATTCCTTATACCGATCCTAATTTACTACGCAATGATGAAACGGATATAAGTGTTAGTCCGTTTACGTTGGTATTTCAACATGCAGGACTACTGTCTGCGGCAGCACTAATGAATGCCGTTATTTTAACTTCGGTTTTATCAGCTGGTAATTCGGGTCTTTATGCATCAACGCGTATGCTTTATGCACTTGCTCGAGAAGGCAAAGCGCCGAAAATCTTTGCTAAATTATCCTCATCAGGTGTACCACGAGCAGCATTGTTAGCAACCACATTTGTCGCGATGCTCTGTTTTTTAACTTCAATGTATAAAGATCAGGCCGTTTATTTGTGGTTACTTAATATGTCAGGTATGACAGGATTTATTGCTTGGCTTGGTATTGCAATTAGCCATTATCGCTTTAGAAAGGGTTACACCATTCAAGGTAACGATGTCAGTAAATTACCTTATCGTTCAAGTTGTTTCCCATTTGGTCCTATTTTTGCATTTGTATTATGCTTAATTATTACGTTAGGACAAAATTATGAAGCGTTCTTACAAGATACTATAGATTGGAATGGTGTGATTGCAACTTACATTGGTATCCCATTATTCTTTGCAATTTATTTTACCTACAAAATAGTTAAAAAGACTAAATGGGTAAAATACGATGAGATGGATTTTTCTAAAGCTGATTAATATCCCAGATTTTCCAAAACTTCCTAATTTCCGTCGACATCTGTCGACGGCCTTTTTATTAAGAAAGAGATAAATAATCTGTTGTGTTATTTATTTTGATAACGATATTAGCGACTACGGAATATGATACGTGCTTTGGATAGATCGTAAGGCGTCATTTCAACAGTCACTTTATCACCAGTTAAAATACGAATATAATTTTTTCGCATCTTACCAGAAATATGTGCAGTAACAACATGACCATTTTCAAGTTCAACACGAAACATCGTGTTTGGGAGTGTATCAAGTATTGTACCTTGCATTTCAATGTTATCTTCTTTTGCCATTGGGGCCTCTTAAATAATAAATACAAATTAAATATACTTAAAGTGCTAGTCTTATTTCACACTGTTAACGTGTGCATGAAAAAGCTCTAAACTTTTTCGTAACCATATCGGTTGTTTATAATAGGATTTAGCAAATTAACGTATAAACATAAAAAAACTGAATTTAGAATATATAAACTTAGCGGCAAAATAATGCCGAAAAAACTGTCAGATGTAAAGTCCTTTCTACTTTTTCTTTGCGTTATAAAGTGCATTTTGATGAATATAATGCCAAACTTTGGCTGGTAACAAATTTTCATAGTTTTGTTTATTGTTGATATTTTGTCTGATTTCTGTCGCCGAAATATTTTCAAGTGGCGTATGAGCAAAAAAAATGTATCCACATGGATTATCGTGTAAATCTTTAATATTTTTTGTTTGATGTGTGGTTATCCAATTTTGTAACTCGATATTATCGGTTTTTTCTGCATAACCAGGCCTACGACAGATTAACAAATGGCAGTAATCAAGCAGTGTTTGCCATTTATGCCAAGTAGGCAAGCTTAATAATGAATCTTGCCCCATAATAAAGGCTAGTCCTTTTTGATAACCATTTTCCTGACGCCACTTTTCTAACGTTTCGATTGTATAGGAAGGTCTCATCAATTTTTCAGATGATATTTCTCGAGTATCAATCGAAAATAGAGGTAAATCTTCTACTGCCAAATTTAACATTGCCAAACGTTGTTCTGTTGTTGCTTCTGGCTGTGGTTTATGTGGAGGGATTTGGTTAGGCAACAAGCTGATTTGTGTTAAGCCAATTTCTTTGGCTAAGGCGATAGCAGGATGTATATGTCCATAATGTACGGGATCAAATGTACCACCAAACAACGCTGTTAACATCTATTTAACCCCATAAATTGCATGGTTAAAGCAGATAAAGCATCCCAAATTTGTAATTGATTATCATGTTTAAAACTTATTTCAATCTCGGTTAGTCGTTTAAGGGTATTAAATAAATCTTTAATATCAAAGCGATTCAAATAAGAGGTATACATGGGTCTTTTATTTTGCCAAATTTTATATTCGTCAAAAATTTGTTTAAAAGATTTGTTTGATAATCCTTTTTTCAAATTGATGAGTAAGATAAGTTCTCGTTGTATAACACGCAATAGAATTAGTGGTTCAAATTCATTCATCTTTAGTTGTTGCATTATGTGTGTTGCGCGCTTAGTTTTGTGCGACACCATTGCATCAATCCAATGATAAGGCGTAAATATAGTTGAATCATTAATATTACTTTCGACTTGATCATATGTGATAGTCTGATTTGGAAAAAGTAATTTTAATTGTTCAACGATTTGGGTTAAAGCGAGTAAATTACCCTCATAATAGTAACAGAGTAACTCAATTGCCTCTGGTTCAATTTGCATCTGTTTTTGTTGCAAATGATTAGAAAGCCACTTAGGTAATTGAACTTCATCGGGAGTATTACAACTCACCACAACTAATTTATCAGATAATGTTTTATACCATTGTGCATTTTCATTGGTTTTAGTGATTTTATTTAAACTGATGATTAAGACAATCTCAGCAGTTAACATTTCACTTAACGTATTGAGTTTTGTGGTTACATTGGCATTTATCGAGTTTTCACCAAAATCCAAAAAAATGAGTGTATTATCAGAGAATAAATTCATTTCTTGGCAACTATCGAAGATAGTTGACCAATCGGTTTGATTATCTATATTAAACGGGAGCTGCTCATTAAAACCTAATTGTTTAAATGAAGTTTTTAATTGAGTTTTCGCATAATGTTGTAAATAAGGATCATTCCCTATTATCAGGTAATAAGGCGATCCTAATTTAGTGGTGATTTGATCGGCACTGATTTTAATCATATCAATTTTTAATTTACGACATCAACAGATTTTAATTTACGAATAATTTGTTTTGCTGCTTCCATATACATTTCATCTTCAATTAAATCTTGTTCAGTCGTTTTGGCAAGCGCGGCTGAAGGATTATCGAAAAATGTCCGGAAAACACGGACATTGATAGGATAGATTTTTTCATTTTTGATAATGACTTGTGTCTCAACAGTTAAAACTAATTGATATTCAGCTGCTTTACCATCTTTATAAATTGATATTGTGCTACGATCCATTGAATCTCTCACAACCTTTAATACAGGATAACTTTGTGAAACCTCATTGTTGGTTAACGTAACATGATTGTCGTGTAATAATTCTTTAATGTCTCGTGAAAGACGTCCATAAGGATCATAACTCATATAAGACATCGTTTTAAATCGCGTTGGTACTTCTGTCTCATGTTGTAAATGAAATCCGCATCCAGACAAGGATATCGTTAATAACATGAGAGAAGCTAAATATTTTTTCATATCTACTACCGCCTATATTTAGTTATAAACAATATTAACCAACAACAAGATTTAATAATTTACCAGGTACATAAATCACTTTTCGAATTGCAACATCGACTAAATATTTTTGAATATTTGGTTCTTGTTTAGCTTGAGCTATGACCGAATCTTGATCAACATTTGCTGGCACGGTAAATTTGCCACGTACTTTACCATTGATTTGTACCACAATAAGTTTTTCATCTTCAACCATTGCTGATTCATCAGCAACTGGCCATAAGCTATCATCAATCGATTCACTATGACCTAATGCCTGCCACATCACAAAACAAGCATGAGGCATCATAGGATAAAGTAAACGAACAATGGCATTTAACGCTTCGTCCATTAATGCTCGGTCTTGTTCAGATTCTTGCGGCGCTTTTTGTAAGCGATTCATTAATTCCATTACAGCCGCAATTGCTGTATTAAACGTTTGACGACGACCAATATCATCAGTTACTTTTGCAATCGTTTTATGTAATTCACGACGTAATGATTTTTGATCGTTGTCTAAAGCTGAAACATCAAGCTCCACTGTTTGACCTTTTTGTGCGTGCTCATACACTAAACGCCATACACGTTTAATAAAGCGATTGGCTCCTTCAACGCCAGATTCTTGCCATTCCAGTGTCATATCAGCCGGTGAGGCAAACATCATAAATAAGCGTACTGTATCTGCACCGTATTTTTCGACCATCTCTTGTGGGTCAATGCCATTATTTTTGGATTTTGACATCTTTGTCATACCAGCATGCACCAGTTCATTGCCTTTACTATCAACCGCTTTGGCAATGCGACCTTTTTCATCACGTTCAATGGTCACCTCAGTTGGTGAAACCCAAATACGTTCGTTAGTTGGGCTGGTGTAATAAAATGCATCAGCTAATACCATGCCTTGACAAAGCAAGCGTTTGGCTGGTTCGTCAGAGGTAACTAAACCAAAATCACGCATTAATTTATGGAAGAATCTGAAATAGAGAAGATGCATAATTGCATGCTCAATACCGCCCACATATTGGTCAACTGGCAACCAATAGTTAGCCGCATTTTCATCTAACATGCCTTTGTCATAATGAGGGCAAGTATAACGTGCGTAATACCAAGAAGATTCCATAAATGTATCGAAAGTGTCGGTTTCGCGTAATGCAGGTTGGCCATTAACCGTAGTTTTAGCCCAGTTAGGATCTGCTTTGATTGGGCTTGTGATACCATTCATTTCGACATCTTCGGGTAAGATCACCGGTAACTGATCTTCTGGTGTTGGAATTGTGGTACCATCTTCAAGCGTAACCATTGGAATTGGTGCACCCCAATAACGCTGGCGTGAAACGCCCCAATCACGTAAGCGATAATTGACTTTACGAGTACCAATACCAAGCGAAGTTAACTTATCAGCAATTGCATTGAATGCTTGTTCAAAATCAAGTCCATCGAATTCGCCCGAATTAAATAATTTGCCATGTTCGGTATAAGCTTGCTCGGAAAGATCGGGTGCATTACCGTCTTGGTTTAAGATAACCGGTTTAATTGGTAAGTTATATTTAGAGGCAAATTCATAATCACGCTCATCGTGACCAGGTACTGCCATAACAGCACCCGTACCATATTCAATTAGCACAAAATTAGCTATCCAAACAGGCACTTTATCGCCAGTCAATGGATGAATGGCATAATAGCCTGTTGGCACGCCTTTCTTTTCCATCGTCGCCATATCAGCTTCAGCCGTTTTAGTGTTTTTGCATTCGGCAATAAATTCGGCAATTTTAGGATCGTTTTGTGCGGCTAATTGGGCAAGAGGGTGTTCGGCTGCAACCGATACAAAACTTACACCCATTAAAGTATCAGGACGAGTTGTATAAACACGTAATTTATCAGCATAGTTTTCAACAGAAAAATCAAACTCAACCCCTTCTGAACGTCCAATCCAGTTACGTTGCATAGTTTTAACTTGTTCAGGCCAGCTTTCTAATGTATCTAAATCATTGAGTAACTCTTCTGCGTATTCCGTAATTTTAATAAACCATTGTGGGATCTCTTTACGTTCAACTGGGGTACTACAACGCCAGCAGCAACCTTCCACTACTTGTTCGTTGGCAAGTACAGTCTGGTCATTTGGACACCAGTTAACGGCAGAAGTTTTTTTATAGACTAAACCTTTTTCATAAAGCTTAGTAAAAAACCATTGTTCCCATTTGTAATATTCAGGACGGCAAGTAGTCACTTCGCGATCCCAATCATAACCAAAACCTAATAATTGTAACTGCTTTTTCATATAAGCAATATTTTCATAGGTCCATTTTGCTGGAGCCGTATTGTTTTTAACCGCAGCACCTTCAGCTGGTAAACCAAATGCATCCCAGCCAATAGGTTGCAACACATTTTTGCCATTTAAACGTTGATAACGAGAAATGGTATCGCCGATTGTGTAGTTACGAACATGACCAAGATGTAAACGCCCAGAAGGGTAAGGTAGCATCGATAAACAGTAATATTTTTCTTTTGATGGATCTTCTGTAACGTGGAAAGTTTTATTTTCTAGCCAATGTTTTTGTACTGTGGCTTCTATTTCATCGGGGCGATATTGTTCTTGCATGACGAATTAATGTCCTATCTATTATTGCTAATAAAAATATTTTGCTAATTGTATTGGTTATTGTAGTGTTTTACAAACGTTATATGCATGGTTAGCCTGAATTGTTAAGCAAAAAGAAAGGGAGGGGGGATTAAAAATATTAACTTATTGAAATAAACAATCCAAAGATAATCGTTAATTCTGGCTATGGCGAAAATAATAAGCGGAGTTGAACTCCGCTCGTTAAGTTTTAACCACCATTAAATATGCTGGTAAATCGCGATAAAAATGATTTTTCCTCTTCTTTAGGAATATTTTCGAGATTCGCTTGAATTAACTCATCAACTTTTTGGGTTTCGTTATCTAAACCTAATTCATTGTAAGCATTACGCATCAACAAAAGTGCTGTTTTTGTTGAATCTGTGTCAGGAAATAACGATATCATTCGGCTTACCCGATTAATCACTGCAATATAAGCTCCACGTTTGGTATAATATTCTGCAATTTTTAATTGGTATCGAGCTAATCTGTTTTTTAGGTAGATCAAACGTTTCTGTGCATCAGCTGCATAAGGACTGTCAGGAAAGCTTGAAACCAGATAGGTAAAGTCTCTGAATGCGGCCATGGCAAAATCAGGATCTCTATCGGAACGATCGACGTTAAACCAACCTTGAATGGTATTATCATCTTGTGCCATGTTAGTAATACCACGCATATAGATAATCCAATCTATATTAGGATGCGTTGGATTCAATTTTAAAAAACGGTCAATTGACGCAATAGTCAATGGATAATCACCTGATTTGTAGTAAGCATAAATCAAATCAAACTGTACTTGTTGTGAATAAGGACCAAATGGATAATTCTTATCGATTGTCTCTAATATGGTAATACTGGATTTTATGTTGCCACTTTCGAGTTCACTTCGAGCTTTGTTATGAAGATCTAATTCTGATACATTTTCAACATCTGGTTTGGAAGAAGTACAGCCAATTAGCATGCCAGCTAAAGTGATTGCTAATAAAGTGTGTAAACGTAGTTTCATTCGTTTTTCAGTCCAAATTTAATTAAACATTAAAGGCAATGATTGGTATATAATACTCTAAAACCTAACAGCTTAAAATAGATAAATTACACATGCACGAGTTAAAATTATCGACCGAAATTGAACAAACCCAGCTAGGAATGCGCTTAGATCAAGCATTATCAGAACTTTTCCCTGATTACTCAAGATCTAGAATTAAAGATTGGATCGTTAATAATAAAGTTACTGTTAACAATATTATTGTCAATAAACCGAAAGAACGTGTTCTTGGCGGTGAAAAAATAAGTATATGCGCTGAAATTGAGGAAGAAACTTATCATCAGCCAGAAGATATTAAACTTAATATTGTCTATGAAGATGATGATATTTTAGTGATTAATAAACCGCGCGATTTAGTTGTACATCCGGGCGCGGGTAATCCTAATGGCACGGTATTAAATGCTTTATTGCACTATTATCCAGAAATATCGCGTGTACCACGTGCGGGTATTGTGCATCGATTAGACAAAGATACTACAGGTTTAATGGTTGTGGCTAAAACAATCGTCGCCCAAACCCATTTAGTTGAATCATTACAATTGCGTGAAATCACCCGTGAATACGAAGCTGTCGCAATGGGAATTATTACCGCGGGGGGCACTATTGATCAACCTATCACACGTCATCCGACTAAACGAACGCATATGGCGGTATTCCCGACAGGTAAACCTGCAGTTACCCATTATCGCGTAATGGAAAAATATCGGTTACATACTCGATTACGCTTACGTTTAGAAACAGGACGAACTCACCAAATCCGTGTGCATATGTCGCATATAGCGCATCCATTGGTTGGTGATCCATTATATGGAGGACGTCCAAGACCGCCAAAAGGTGCTAGTGAATCATTTATTCAAACCTTACGAGATTTTGACAGACAAGCACTGCATGCTACTATGTTACGTCTATTCCATCCTGTTACGGGCGAACAGATGGAGTGGCATGCGCCGATTCCTGATGATATGCAAAAATTAATTCAAGCATTACAGGAAGATACCGAACTTCATAAAGATGAACTGGATTGGTAACAAATATGATTAAATCGATTTACCCTTATTGGACTGCACCTAAAAATATTCATGCGTTTACTACCACCAGAACAGGAGGGGTTAGTTCAACGCCATTTGCCAGTTTAAATTTGGGTAATCGAACTGATGATAATTTAGATCATGTTGCCGAAAATCGTAAACGTATCATTAACGCACAGCAGATACCCAGTGAACCTTATTGGCTCAATCAAACGCATAGCACTATCGCGCTCGATATTTCACAAATTGCTTTACAAGCACCAACAGGAAAGATAAATACTCATCAATCATTTGAAGCCGATGCTTCTTATACTAATCAATCCAAGCAAGTTAGTGTTGTGTTAACAGCAGACTGTCTGCCTGTGTTATTTTGTTCAATGAAAGGCGATGAAGTCGCCGCTGCCCATGCGGGTTGGCGAGGGTTATGTCATGGTATTTTAGAAGAAACAGTTAAAAAATTTGTTTGTCCAACCAGTGAAATCTTAGCTTGGATGGGTCCCGCCATCAGTGCAAAAAAATTTGAGGTAGGTGTTGAAGTTAAACATCAGTTTGAAAAAGTCGATTCTAACGCTAAATTGGCTTTTACTTTAATTAACCCATCCGAGCAAAAATATCTGGCTGACTTGTATTTAATTGCCAAACAACGTTTGCAAGCTATGGGGGTTGTTCATGTGTTTGGTGGGGACTACTGTACTTATACCGAACAAGATAAATTCTTCTCATATCGTCGTGAAAATAAGACTGGTCGAATGGCATCAATGATTTGGTTTGATTAAACCGCAACGTATTAAGTTGGAATAAAAATAGCTGTATATTATTTATTCTTTTATCATTTAATTTTGAATTAAATAAATATAAATACCTACCTATTTAATACTGTGTATTCTGTTTTTGTTAGGTCTTGAGTGTTTAATTATGTGAATTTTGATTTATTTTGAGTATAGATAGTTTATCGAAGCTCCATAACGTTTATTCATCAAATTTAACATAATTAGAACGATTTGATTTATAAAGACAAAGTTTATGTAATAACATAATTCTTGTTTCTAATATGAATTATGGCTAAAAATAAAATGAAACGGTATAGACTCCTGAATATTTTTTACAGATTGTTTGTTTTAGCTTATTAAGGCTTTTGTAATAAAAGCCTTAATTATGAGAAATATCTATATAATAAAAAACGAATTAAAACAAAATTAAGCAAAAACTCAATCTAATTTCGGATGTTGATCAACTAAATCTTGACGTTGTTCTTGTAGATTTTCTATCTGTTCGTCGATATCTTCCACTTTTTGCTCGATGGAATCAAAGTGATCCGATAAGATCTCTTTTGCTTCTGAACGATCTGATGCAGCAGGTGTTGCACCTCTTAATGGTTGATTGGCGGTTTCTCTCATTTTTATACCAGTAAGTAATCCTACTAATGCAACAATCATCAAGTAGTAAGCTGGCATGTATAGGTTATTAGTTTCCTCTACTAACCAAGCGGCAACGGTTGGTGTTGCACCAGCAATTAACACTGAAATATTAAACGAGATAGCCAATGCACTGTAACGGATGTGGGTTGGAAAAATAGCCGGTAATATTGATGCCATTACTCCTGTAAAACAGTTTAGCAAAACTGCTAATATCAATAATCCTAGAAAAATAAGACCAATAATATCACTATTAATCATTACAAAGGCAGGATAGGAAAGAATAAATAATCCTAAACTTCCTCCTATTATAAAGGGTCTACGTCCTATTTTATCACTAATCAACCCTATCATAGGTTGCACAAATAACATGCCAATCATGATAGCAATAATAATTAATACACCATGATCAGTATGATAATTTAAATTGTGTGATAAGTAACTCGGCATATAGGTCAGTAGCATGTAATAAGTGACATTAGTGACAATGACCAATCCAACACAAACAAATAAACTTTTCCAATACTTGGTTATAATTTCTTTGAAAGTCATTTTAGGTGGATTTGCGATATTGGCTTGTTCATTTTTATCCATTGAATCAGTATGTTGCATAAATGCAGGGGTCTCTTCTAATGCATGACGTAAATAAAGACCAACAAGTCCTAATGGTAGAGCAAATAAGAATGGAATTCGCCACCCCCACTGTTGGAATTTAGCATCACCAAGGATAGTTGATAATAGCACGACTAAGCCCGCACCTACTAGAAAACCCGCAATGGAGCCAAAGTCTAACCAACTGCCCATGAAACCTCGTTTACGGTCTGGCGAGTATTCGGCCACAAAAATTGCTGCGCCGGAATATTCACCGCCAATTGAAAAGCCTTGCGCTAATTTAGCCAATAATAATAGTACAGGGGCGGTAATGCCAATTGATGCATAGGAAGGAATCATACCAATACAAAATGTACTTAATGACATGATAATTATGGTAACAGAAAGTACTTTTTGCCGACCAAATTTATCGCCTAATATACCAAACACTAATCCACCTAATGGTCGAACTAAAAAAGGCACCGAGAAAGTTGCCAATGCAGCAACTACTTGTACATTGGGTGAAGCATTAGGGAAGAATACTTGCCCTAATACATAAGCTAAAAAGCCATATACGCCAAAATCAAACCATTCCATTGCGTTACCAAGTGCTGCTGCAATAATGGCTTTTTTTAATTTGCTATCATCAATAATTGTTATGTCATTTATATTTAATGGGTGATTTTTCGGTTTTATCGTTTTCTTCATAGAATACCGCCTGTTTTCATGTCATAAATGAAAAGAAATAGTGCAACAAAATTAATACAATTCAAACGACACATTTACAATGTGTTATTCAGTTAATTTTATTGATGAAAATTTAAGCAAAGATAAAAGAGGACAATAAAAAAGCAAAAAATGATGTTTTGTTGATGCATTCTATATAACTGAATATCGACAAAATCATTCTTTTCATGAAAATTAGGTATTAATTATATCAAAATATCTAATTATGTAAAATGAGGCAAATAAAAAGTCTAATTTTTATTTAATAATCAATCAGTTCTTACTCATAAGTGTTAGGGTTACAATTTGTAACAGTATGATTGATAGCTATTTTATGATTGATATTTGACCTAGAATAAGATATTTTATACACTGCTTATAATAATTATAATTTTTAATTTATATTAATAATAAATGGTTAAATAAAGCACTGTAGAATTTGCAGTGCACATGAAATTATAGAGGATAACATGGATAAAGGATTAACCAATCTGGTGAATCAATTAGGCAATGGTTTAAGTCGTGGTTTAAAGAATGGTTTGGTTAATGGAGCGGGTCACAATCGCTATACATTAAATATCGACGGTTTACCTGCCGAGGTTTCAATCTTACAAGTTGAGGGTAATGAGCAACTTAACCAGCCTTGGCACTATACGATTACTTTCACCAGCTCGGATAAACAACTTTCTGTTGAGTCATTTCTTAACCAAAATGCCCATTTGAGTTTTAATCCTGCTAACTCTGGCAGTTTAAGCGACTTTGCAACTCAAGGACTTAATGCACTTAATTCCTTAACTTCGGCTAATCCATTAGATGCATTAAAAC
>NZ_JACFPX010000062.1:0-319 GCF_016101765.1 Gilliamella sp. B14448G11
TCAAGGCTATTCGTCGATGATAGCGCTGAAATAATTTAAATGAAAGTTCATCTTCCAGTTTATTAATTTGATGACTTACTGCACTCGGACTAATGCAAAGTTCTTCAGCTGCTAATGCAAATGATAAATGACGAGCAACTGACTCAAACGTGTGCAGCTTAGAGAGTTGATAACGATTAATAACATGATTTTTCTTTAAAAATCTATTTTCATCATACATAATAATTCTCCTTTTATTTCTTGATTTAAAATATTTAGAGACTTTTTGACTACTTTAAATAAGTTCATACCTTCATGAGTCAAGGCTATTCGTCGATGA
>NZ_JACFPX010000011.1:0-89661 GCF_016101765.1 Gilliamella sp. B14448G11
GTTCTGGAAAACAATATGTTTCCAAAGTTGTGTTTATCCCAGCGAGATTATCTATATACGCAGTAATACGAGTGGATAGGCTACAGAACGTAAAACAATTTCATCGCGTTCTTCTTTTTTAGTTGTTATCCATTCCCAGAATGAAAACTTATTGATGTTAGGATTTAAATTTCCTGTTCGTGATTTTTCATTAGATTCTCTCTTAATTTGCTTATTAATATCAGCGATAATTTTCTTTTTTAATCCACCCCACCAGGCATTACATAACGGGTACCAGTATTACCCTCCCCCGGTGTTAATCCAACATCTCGTTTGTCATCATACGGCCAATCTTTTTGAGGAGTTTGAGATCTAAAAGAATCATAATATCCAGGCGTATTCAAATAATATGATGAACCTAACCAGGTTACATCATCAATTAGATCATCTGGTAATTTGCATAACTCAGTATATAAATTTATTAAAGGATGGGTTAAGACAGAACGAATAAAATTCATTCGCTTCGCTTTTCAATATTGGATCTGTTAATACTAAATCTGAAATTGTTGAACGAACCTCTCGTAAATCGGTGTTATATGGCAATGTTGTAACTGCTGATTGGGTAAATCCAGAAGATAAAGAGTAAACAAAGTACCACCAAATAGGAACATAAATTTGCTGACCACTTAAATGTTATGTTTTTTAAAAGATGATGAATCTGGTGATATTTCTGAATATGAACAATTAGATTTTTGTTGAGTGATTTTCCACTGTCAATGACTGCTGAATAACCATTGTTTTCATAATGTAGCACTCTAATATCAAGACTAATTGATGGATAACACACAAAAAAGATTACGACAATACTTATATAAATATATTGTTCTAATCGAGTAACAATAATATTTGTATGTTCTCCTTTAAGCGCCCCTTTGTCTCTAACATCAATAATGATGCTAATCATTTTAAATATTTAGGGCAAAATAAAAATGCCAGACATAGATATAATGTTCCATAGTCCATTATTGATAGACCATCCAAGTGACAATATCACATAGTCAAAGAAACTCATAGCAGACATTTTTTACTCCATCCGAATAAACAACATTATTTCATTAAAACAAATTAAGAAAAAACACAATTTGCTAGTTCTAAAAAACAGTTGTGAGTTGACTTTAGTTTTTATGGTTATTTTAAATTTAATAAGGAGACAAATAAAAAATGCATAAATAACAAAACGTATCACTAAGAACAGATAGTAATTTCCATTAAAAAAGTTATTAATCGATGCAATTTCGGTTTATCCCTGTGTATACAGGGAACACACAGAGCTACTAAATTCAATAGTCGCAATGCCCGGTTTATCCCTGTGTATACAGGGAACACAAATTCAGCCATTTTTGACGGCATTTGTTTTGCGGTTTATCCCTGTGTATACAGGGAACACACTCCAATAAAAAACCGCCTATTTGGCGGTTACGGTTTATCCCTGTGTATACAGGGAACACACCAATTATAACATACTGTTTTATAATTAAAATATTGACCACCAAATTTCTACCGATTTTTTTGGCTATTTTTCATCAAAATCAGTATTTATAACACTATGTTTTTATTCAATTAATTAAAATTGATGGGAATTAAAATTAGATTCTACGGAATTCTACCAATAAATTTATATTTTTCATGCAGTTAATAAATGATAATTTTTATTGATCTGTTTTTAATGATTTGTTGTTATCAAAATAACTCTACTTTTTAAGTTGTTTGCTGATGTAGTTTGGTTATAAAATTTTTACAAATTAATCTCAAGTACTCGTTTTTTGTAGGTACATTTCTATGATTTTGAGTAATCCAATATATTTTTTTGAATGAAAATAATTTTATAAGCGCTGTTATTTGTAATCTATTATTCAATATGAAAAATAAACATTTATGTTAGCTCAACATGGTATTTTGTTTATCACCATAGAGTTAAAATAAATTATTTATTGATTTTTATACTGAAACGTATAGTTAACCTGAAACTTTTTGACAAAGTTTAGACATGTTTTTTTAGGGAATTCATATTACAAATTTAATTTAAATAAGATTTAAAAACGATAATAATCATAATAGGCTTTTTAATTTTTGCCATTCATCCTTAAATTCAAACTTAAGATAAAAAGCCAAAATACGCATCTTGATTTTACTTATTGGGCGATTTTCTTTTTTTTTGATATCATCAATTGCACTCAATAACTCATCTTCATCAAAAAAGTAGCAGACAGATGGAACAGGTGTGAGCGCATTGTGGTAACAATAAGGTGCGACATAATTAAATAAAGCATGCTCAACATAGGATATTGGAAATAATTTTGCTACGGAAGCAATATGGTCATAATCTACTTCATTATCTACAAATAGATCTGAAAGAGCAACATAAAGCTCTTCTTCATTTAAAGTATGTTCCACTTTGTAAACTCCTCTATCAGCTATTAATAATAATCAATTAACGAAAGTAGATAAAAAAGATATATAACCCAGACAAATTCCCATTTAATATTTTCAATGAAAGGTAAATTAGATCAAGTTATTTTAAAACAATCAGATTACAATACGTTATCTATACACTTTCATGATCACAATTTTTATTATAGCTTGCACTCTTATACAGATAATAATCATATTACAGTAATAAAAAAATCATTATTTAATGGTAAAAATTTAGATATAAATAAATCCCTATTAAATAGGATTAAGTTACAGTTTACAATTAAACTGCAATTAGAAAGTGTTAATGCTAAATTTTCTAGTGCAACAGATAAACAAAGTAATATCGAGAAAGAATCGGCTAGGTTGAAAAGAGAAAATCGACTTAAAGATGCAACTGTTAATAAAATTGTCGATTTTGGTCAAGCTAATTATCAATTTCAAATAAACAGTAAGCAATAAGTATTTGCAAAATTAATTGATAACAACTGTAGTGAAAAGACGATTTGGTCAAAACAGATTAATCTATTTTTAAATGAAAATAAAGCTGAAAAAGGAGATAAGATGACAATACAAAGTGATAAGTTTCTAATGAATAAAAATCAACTTCAGTTTAAAAACTTATCATAGATAGTAATTTAATTATTTCCAAGCATTAGGGTTGCGTTCAGGGGTTCCTATACTTAATAATGCATCAAATACATTTTGACAGTTTAGGCTATCGCCATCAATTTCACCATTTTGACATTTTTTATTATATTCATCTCGTAGTTCTTTGTTATTTTCAAAGTCAGAAACGGTATAGGTTTTCTCATTACATCCGAATAAAAATATAGCGGCAATTAATACTAGTATCTTTTTCATATAGATTCCTTACAATCACTGGTTAATATTAGATTAAGTTTTATTGTGTTTTATTAAAATCATTTACAGCTAATCTAAGTAAATCAGATATTGTTTTCAAAAGCAACTTTGCTCATTTATTTTTTATTACAATACTTTCTAATTTTTCATATATATACAGGGAATATACGATAACATCGAGAGAATCGATGCACTCAAATCCGGTTTATCCCTGTGTATACAGGGAAAACACAAAGCCGACATATATAATCAATCTTATTAATTTAAACTTTAAATAAACAATTTAATTTTTTGGCGCTTTAAAATTATTCAACTTTTTTATAAACTATTCCTCTTTTGTTTACAAATTCTTTGTTTTCATTAAATTCACCTATATAATTTCCGCGTAAATCATAAATTTGATTACTATTTTTTATGTTTACGATATGTTTTTCTCTCCCCATTTTAAGGACTTTATCAAGATGATCAGGTTCTACAGTAAATGTATACTCAACATCATTTATTTTTTCTAGTGTTATAACTCTTTCGCCAGTTTCTTGTGGTTCATATTTTCCTTGAAAATTGGTTTTTTCACCGCATGCGGCTAACATAAAAAATAAAACAAAACAAAATATTATCTTTTTCATCATTACTTTACCTTTTCTTTTTTATAAACTCTTGTGTTATCTGTTCTAACGTCTCGTTATTTAAATGCCTAACAAGAATAAAATTGATAATTTCACTAACTCTTACTATTCTTCTGCACTTATTACTTATATTTAAAGCGATTGTTGTTGCTATTTTGGTTTATCTCTGTGTATCTCCTTACTCTTAAAAGACTTTAAAAGGCCGGTTTATTCCTGTTTATAAAGGGAACACGATAGTGTATACGTTATACATTGTACAGCTAACCGGTTTATCCCTATGTATACAAGGAAACGTATTATAACTTATTGTTTATTAATTAAAATGATTAGTTGAAAATTTCCATCAACTTTTTTGCTGTTTTTTTATATAATTTTATTGAGATGTTTTTGATGCTTTGTTGTTATTAAAATTACTCTATTTTTAGAGTGATTTGTTTGTATATCTTAGTTACAAAATTTTCATAATCTATGATTCATATACGCTTTTTTAGTTAACATGATTTCAGCAATCTTAAAGTAATCAACTATATTTTTTTAGTAAAAACCATTATGTAAGGCTGTTACTTCATATCTATTACTCAATTTTAAAAGTAAATACTTATGTTGACCTAATATTATGTTTTCTTTATAAACATAAATTTAAAATAAATTATTTATTGGTTTTTATACTGAAACGTATAGTTAACCTGAAACTTTTTGACAAAATAGAAATACCTATCATTTGTTAGTAAACAGACTATAAGTTGTTGATTACTATTGTCACTAATTGCATTTGGCTGATTGTGTCTTGCAAATTTTTATTTTCTAGTTTAATTTACCTGCACAAATTATAAATAATTAGAGACGAAACATGCAGATATCATTTAAAGAACAACAGCAGCGAATTAGCTTTGTAAAACAATTTTTTGCCGATAAATTAGCGGAAAATTTATCATTAATCGAAGTTCAAGCCCCTCTACTGAGTAAAGTTGGTGATGGTGTTCAAGATAATTTATCTGGAACAGAAAACGCAGTGCAAGTTAAAGTGAAAACAATTAATGATGCCCAATTTGAGGTGGTACATTCACTTGCTAAATGGAAACGTAAAATTTTAAGTGATCACCATTTTGCTGTTGGTGAAGGCTTATATGCCAACATGAAAGCACTGCGTCCTGATGAAGATCGCTTATCGCCTATTCATTCTGTCTATGTTGATCAATGGGATTGGGAAAAAGTAATTCGACCAGAAGATCGTAATCTAACTTATTTAAAACAGACGGTTGAAAAAATTTATTCAGCCATTAAAGCGACTGAAAAAGCAGCATCCGAAAAATATCATCTTTCCCGTTTTTTACCTGAATCAATTACCTTTATGGACAGTGAGCAACTATTAAAACGTTATCCAAATTTATCCCCTAAAGAGCGTGAAAATGCGATAACTAAAGAACTTGGCGCTGTATTTTTAATTGGTATTGGCGGTAAGTTGGCAAATAACGAAAAACATGATGTGCGTGCTCCAGATTATGATGATTGGAGCAGCGATAATGAAATGGGTTCAAAAGGGTTAAATGGTGATATTTTAGTTTGGAATCCAATTTTAAACAGTGCTTTTGAAATTTCATCTATGGGTATTCGAGTCGACCCAGAAACATTAAAACGTCAATTGAAAATCACTGGCGATGAGGATCGTTTGCAATTTGCTTGGCACCAAGCTTTAGTCAATGGAGAACTATTGCAAACCATAGGTGGTGGAATTGGTCAATCCCGTTTAGTTATGTTACTTCTACAACAAAAGCATATTGGTCAAGTTCAAGCTAGTGTTTGGGACGATTCAACCAAACAAAATTATTCACAATTGCTTTAGTTGGCAGTCAACATACTTTACCTTAAATGGTAAAGTATGTTTGTTATTAAAAACTTCTATCTAATCCCATTTGCCAAAAATTAGCTTCAAGTTGAGTAGCCTGCTTAAATATTGTCGTTAAATGTTCAAATCGGCTCGTATCGATATTTATTAAACGTTGATCAATCCATGCAATTTCATTTTGCATTGTCTGTTGAAACGCCTTACTGGCATACATTTTAATCCAACTGGTATATGGGTTATTTTTAGCATCATACCAAAGTTGTTTTCTCAACCATTTGGCAATCATACCATAACCGATTAAACAAGGAGACAATACAATATGTAAGTCTAAAATATCACCTTGCAATCCAACATCAAGCACATACTGCGTGTATGCCTTATTTGCTTTGGCTTCCGTTAGCGTATTGAGTTCATTTTCATTTATTCGCCATCTTTTACAATATTCAATATGTAAATCAAATTCTATTTCAACAATCGTTTTTAAACTATTTAAAGATTGCTTAATTTCTGAAATATCATGACTTTTATAGACAGCAAGTCCCCAAACTCGTGAAAAATTGATTAAAAATAGATAGTCTTGCTTTAAATAGTGCTGGAAACAGCCTATATCTAATGTTCCCTTGCCTAATCGCTGAATAAATTCATGTTGAATATAGTGATCCCAATCAGTTTGACATGATTGAATAAGTGAGTAAAACGATGACATAACAGCTCCTTTTTTTAACAACTCAGCTACTGACGAGTAAAGCAGACTTGCAGAAAAAGCCTGTTTTAACCCCTTTTCTTCGCTATTAAACGAATCAGGTTCGGCTGGTATAATTTCAGCTTATAGCACCCCAATTAAATAAATATCCAGAATAATGAACAAAACTTTTACATAAGTAATAATTTATTACTAAGTTTTACTTTCTTTTTGTTCACTTATTATCAACTAAAAAATTAATTTTTATTTTTATTATTGAAATTGAGTAGGCTTATTCGATCGCATTGTAGATTTAGCTTATTGAGCCTACTCTATTTATTTTATTAAAAGTGGTTATCTGTTTTCTGACTCAATTTGGGGTTCCTGATTTTCTGTAGCGAGTGGAGCTGCTTCTTGTTGAGCTAATGTATCAGATTGAGTTTTTGAGTTCTGGTTTTGGGGTGTTGGTGTTTGTTCGGTTGTTTGAGTCGCTACGGGTATATCTTTAAAGCGCACATAAACAATCTTTTGTTGACCACGATCACAAGATCCGACAATTTTACCTTCAGTTTGTTGATCGGCTTGTTCGATTGGAATGAGTTTCAATTGAAATTTAGAAGGATCAACACCATTATTTTTTATTTTTTCAGCTATATTAGAGCTAATGTCTTCACAATTAGATGCTACAGCCATCATTGGTAAACTTAATAAAAGAACCAAGACTAACTTTTTCATTTCCTTTCCTTTTAGTATAAAACTACTAACATTATAAAACTATTGGTGAATCTGTCTACAACTGTTGTACGTAATTACTTCATAATAGTGAATGAAGATAAACCGAATTTAGGAAAAAATGGAATAATGATTACTGATGTTGGTTTTCCAATAATTTTAATCGATTCAAAATCCAAGAGCGAATATCGTTTAATTCATCTTCAGATAAACTATTCACAAAATCTCTTTTTTCATGCAATTTTTTGCGATCAGCTTCTGTTAATACTACTCCTTTTAAATTTAACAATACTTCTTTACGATATACGGAGTAGATAAATTCTTTTATCAAGTCATCTGAAAAATTTATCTCAGTCATAATATTCATTCCTTTTGTCTCATCATTACCTTCTTCACAACTATTAAATTAAAATAGCTGGTCTTTTTAGGTAAGTATCATCAACTACATCGGATAAAAAATGCCATCTATTCTAAAATTTAAATCATTATCAAAATATCACTGGTACTTTTTACTATAATATTATATTAAAGCCTTTACAATGGACAAATATCACTCATTCATAAAAATTTTTTAATTTTATATCGCCAAAATTATTCACTATACTATTTGATAAGTATTTAACAAACCTGTTGATAACTCTTTAATAAATTGATTTATATTGTTATTTTTACTAGGTTAAAAATTAACCAGCCAATTTTTTAATTTTATTCCCTTAAAAAAAGCAAGTGTTTTTTTACTTTTTTCTTTTACAAAATAAGCTTTTTTATCGTCTAAACTGCAACAAAAAAGCAACAGCCCAATATTAATATTGTGATTGTTGCTTTAACTGCTTTAACATTATTGGTATTTAAAACGCAGTAAAATTCCAAATAGCAAATAATAAATCTAAATAGTTAATACTTACAATAGATAAACTTTATACCTTTTAAAATAGGTAGGTTTAAAGTAAACAGATAACTGCGATAATTCCGTTATTTTGTTAATTATTGAAATTGTTAGGATAATTTTTTCTAATTAAACAGCAAAACCAAATATTAAGATTGATTGTCACATTATCATTATTAGAATTTATAATGCGGTTAGAAATGCGATAAAACCAAATATGACGCCAGGAGAATTAGCGATTGCAATTGGCCAATCTTTCTTTTCTCGTAATAATCCATAAAACACCCAAAGCAAACAGTTGATTGCAGCCGCTAATGGTTGAGTTGGATTAGATTTTAACCCATGAAGATTATCAATAATTTGTGGAATATAAGAAATATACATACATAACGAAGCTACTGTTGCAATAATACCTAAATAATGGAAAGCTTTTTTTGATAGTTTCAAAATTGTCCCCTTTTAAATTTCTAAAGATATCTAAATGATTATAATCAGATGTGGAATTACCTGCAATTACACGATCTTGCCCCAAAGTATTCATTATCGTTAAGACAAATCAATGAAATAATAAGGAATGTATGTGTTAAAAAACGATATTATAGTTATTCATCAGGTTATAAAACGCACTGTGTAGTCTATTAGCCAATAAGGTAAAAACTACACAATGCAATTTATTTCTAAGATTGGTGATATTGTTACAAATTACCTGTAATTATTTAAGTTCAGTCTGTTTTGTTTCATAACCTAAAAATATAATACTGATAATTGCAACTAAGATCGATAAACTAAAAAGCCCGAAAATGGTACTGATTGATACATTATTTGCCATTAATAACCCAACCATTAATGGACCTAAGATACCGCCAATACGACCAATTGATGCCGCCATGCCGGCACCCGTTGCCCGAATATTGGTGGTGTATTGTTCAGGCGTGTAAGCATACATCGCACCCCATGCACCTAAATTAAAGAACGAAAGTAATGCACCAAAGAATAATAACTGGTTAGCGGATTCAGACAAACCAAACAAATAGGCGCTTATTAATGTACCAAGTAAATAGGTAACTAACACCCATTTGCGCCCGACACGTTCAATTAGCCAAGCCACCGTGAAATAACCAGGTAACTGTGCAAGCGTCATTAGCAAAATATACTCAAAGCTTTTAACCATACCAAAGCCTTTCATCATCATAACGCTAGGCAACCATAAAAACATGCCATAATAGGAAAACACTACGCAAAACCAAACAATCCACAGCATTAATGTTTGACGACGAAACTTTGTTGATAACAATGACTGTACTTTATGAAGGATGGAATCTTTTTTAGCATTGGAATTTAACTGTATATAGGTCGGAGAATCCGGTAAGCTAAATCGTAAATAGAGCGCATAAAAAGCAGGAGCGGCGCAAATTATCATAGCTCCACGCCAACCAATGGCAGGAAGCGGGATAAGAAAATAAGCAATCAATGCCGCAAATACCCAACCTACAGCCCAAAAGCTTTCCAATAATACCACGACCCTACCACGTACCTCTGGTGCAACGCTTTCACTAACTAATGTGGATGCAACGGGCAATTCGCCACCTAATCCCATACCAATGAAAAAACGTAATACAAGCAAGCTACCCAGTCCCCATGCAAAGGCACTTAAGCCACTGGCAATACTAAACATGAGTAAGGTAAATAAAAAGGCCGATTTACGTCCTTTTTGATCAGCATAAATACCAAATACAAATGCACCCACTGCCATGCCGATAGAGTTAACACTACCTATCCATCCCAGTTGAGCTGGTGAAAGCCCCCAATCTTGCTTTAATGCAGCTAAAATAAAAGATAATAGGCCAACGTCCATTGCATCAAACAACCAACCTGTGCCGGCAACAAGTAATAATTTATTAATCGATAATGATGATACTTTTAAATTTTCCATAATAACTGATAGATAAAATAACTTGAGTTTGTTCATCAAAGCAGATTCTGAACAAAATGTCCATAACTTAATCTGACTTTACCCAAGCTATCCCCAAAATCTGAGCCTTGTGCAACAATAATACCTTGAGATAATAGGTGATTTAAAAACATTAGTTCTTGAGCCGTATTTGTCACAGGTAAGTTTGCATACAAATGGAAACCACCTAATGATGGTTGATAAGTTATCTCACCATTAAATTTGGTGTTTAGCCAATTCATTAATTGCTCTGATCTGTATTTTAGTTTTTCACGTAGCAGTTGTTGATGTGCCAGATAGTGGTTCTTTAAATATTGTTCTGCTAATAATTGAGGTAAAATGCTTAACCCTGAATCAATATGTTGGCGGATTTTAGCTAAGTTTTCGATAACTGCTCGAGGCGCAATCATCCAACCAATTCGAATATTTCGACCAATATATTTAGATAATGAACCTAAATAAATAACCTGATCATTATTATCAAACTTTTTAATCGGTGAGATTGCTAAGTTATCGCTAAAGGCTAAATTACTATAAGCATCATCCTCGACGATTCCAATACATTGTGATCGGCAAAAATCAAGTATCCTTTTTTTTCGTTTATCACTCATAACAAATCCCATCGGATTTTGAAAAACAGGATTTAAAAACAACCATTTAACTTGATGTTGTTCTACCACTTTTTTTAAACTTTCCAGCATGATGCCTTGAGCATCACACTCTATGCCATATAAGCGTAATCCCGCCGCTTGAAATAAGGGTAACGAATAAAAGTAAGAAGGAGACTCAATGCCAATCGCATCTCCGGGTTTGAGTAAACCTTGGGTAATTAAGAACAATGATTGCTGAGTACCTGAAGTAATTAAGATCTCATCACTGTCAACTTGCATAGCAAAACATACTTTCATATAGTGCACAATCTGTTCTTTAAGTGAGGGTAAACCCAACTGTAGCTGATCACTCTGTTTTTCGTGCATCACTAATTCGTGGGACGATATATTAGGTAATTGTAATTTGGGAATTAAATCAGTGGGTAAATCTCCATTAGCAAGATCATATATTTGAGTTTTACTGTTCCGTAGTTTATCAATTTTTTGTTGATACAATGTTTGTTTGTTTTGATAAAAGAAATGCCCAGGTAAACGCCAATTAATCGTTGAGTAAACTTGCACCCCCCATTTCTGATTATTTACATATGTACCACTACCTCGTTTACGAATTAATACACCGCGTTCAGTTAAAAAATCTAGTGCATGTACGATTGTCGAACGATTTACTTGCAATTGTTTAGCCAATTCTCGCTCTGAAATTAACCTTTCACCCGAAATCAAAATCCCATGTTCGATATAATACTCAATCAGTTGGATAACTTTTTTGAAAATTGGACCTTCAAAAGGTGCAAGTTTTTGTTTATGCCACATATTTTGCTCTTTTTATATCTAGTTGATACGTTTAATATTTTTCAAAATTGGCATTAAATGGCTGATTCTTTTAATGCCATCAGTATTTTATGTTGTTCGTTTTCGGCTTTTTAAAAAAACATTTCTTACCATTTAAAGATTATGTCCTAAATAAAGAAATTTATTAATTTACTTTGGTAAATATTTATCTCTTTGATGCTATTAGTTTTATTGCGTACAGCATTGTAAAACTAAAATGACCGATTGAAGTAATGGCAATTTGTGTAATGTCTAAAAATATACTTAATGCGGTCTTAATATAACCGAACACAAAATAAAATTGGATGGTTTGATTATAGTCCAATTGGCCGTTTATTCCACTCTGATATTTCTGAATAATAGATAACCAATCACAAATTCAGTTAAAAAAAACTTTACTAGGAGCAAACATGAATCAAGTTACAGGAACACAAACCGTTAAACGTGGCATGGCGCAAATGCAAAAAGGTGGTGTTATTATGGATGTCGTTAATGCCGAACAAGCAAAAATTGCCGAGCAAGCGGGGGCTGTCGCAGTCATGGCTTTAGAGCGTGTGCCATCGGATATTCGAGCAGCTGGAGGCGTTGCCCGAATGGCGGATCCAACAATAGTAGAACAGGTAATGAATGCAGTGACAATTCCTGTCATGGCAAAAGCACGTATTGGGCATATTGTTGAAGCTCGCATCTTAGAATCAATGGGCGTTGATTATATCGATGAAAGTGAAGTATTAACCCCTGCCGATGAACAATATCATCTACTTAAAAGTAATTTTACCGTACCATTTGTGTGTGGTTGTCGTGATTTAGGCGAAGCATTACGTCGTATTGGTGAAGGTGCATCAATGTTACGAACCAAAGGAGAGCCTGGTACAGGTAATATTGTTGAAGCGGTGCGCCATATGCGTAAAGTCAATGAACAAATTCGTATGGTTGTCAGTAAATCTGATGATGAGTTGATGACTTTTGCTAAAGAAATTGGTGCACCTTTTGAACTGGTAAAACAAATTAAGCAACTCGGTAAATTACCCGTCGTCAATTTTGCTGCGGGTGGCGTAGCTACTCCTGCCGATGCAGCTTTGATGATGCAACTTGGTGCGGATGGCGTATTTGTCGGTTCTGGTATTTTTAAATCACAAAATCCTGAAAAATTTGCTAAGGCAATTGTGCAAGCTACAACCTATTATGATGATTACCCACGTCTAGTGGAATTATCGAAAGGCTTAGGTGAAGCAATGAAAGGAATAGAAATCAGTAAACTTACCGAATCCGAACGCATGCAAGAACGAGGTTGGTAATGACGCAATCGTTAACTTCCAAGCGGTTAAAAAAAGTTGGTGTGCTCAATTTACAAGGAGCAGTTAGTGAACACATCACTATGCTAAATAGTTTAGATAACGTGCAAGCTATCGCAGTAAAACATCCCGAGCAATTAGCTGAACTAGATGGTCTGATTATTCCTGGTGGAGAATCAACAACCATTAGCCGTTTGATAAGACAAAATGGACTGTTTGAACCAATTAAACAATTTGCTCAACAAGGTAAAGGTATTTTAGGGACTTGTGCAGGATTAGTTTTATGCGGAAAAACCACTACCCATAATGAAGTTGAACAGCTTGCTTTAATCGATATTCATGTTGAGCGTAATGGTTTTGGTCGGCAAATTAACAGCTTTGAAACAAAGTTAGATGTTAAGTTAATCGGTCAGCAAATCCCTGCTGTTTTTATTCGTGCTCCCTATATCGCCAAAGCAGGTGAGCATGTAGAACAACTCGCTTTCATTGATGAACATTGCGTAATGGCTAAACAAAATAATATTTTAGTCTGTTCATTTCATCCTGAATTAACACAAGATAATCGCATTATGCACTATTTTGTAGAGATCTGTTAATCAGTTTTAGTAAAATAGACCATTAATTTAATCAACTAGACATTAAGCAATAAACTAACAGATTATTATGATCTGTTAGTTTATAGTTTATATGTTAATAGCACTTTTAAAGTTGGGTAATATAGACCTGATGATTCAAAATGTTATTAGGATCAAATTGCTGTTTTATTCGCTGCATTAATTGACGGTTTTCTTGGGCAATGGCATTGTTAAAATATTTTACTTTTGCAGTGCCAATACCATGTTCAGCCGAAGGTAGTCCACCTAACTCATGACATTTTTGATATAAGGCATTATGGATTTGCTCGAGTGCTTCTGACCATTGCTTTTCGTCTCGTCCGTCACGCAATATGCATAAGTGAATATTGCCGTCTCCTGCGTGACCAAAAGCGAGCATACGAACACCTGATTGGGATTGTAACTGTTTCGTGTAATTAATAAAATCGGCAATACGATTAATCGGAACGACAATATCAATCGGATCTTGTTCTGTAACTGCCTCAACAGCACGAACCAATGATCCGCGAACGGTCCAAATTTGATTGGCTTGTTCGATCGTTTCGGCAATAAAATAGTTGCAATCGCCTAAATTCGCTAATAACTGTTGGCGTTGCTGAACAATGTGTTGCTTGTTGGCGCCATCAAGCATAATGATTAAATAGGCCTTAGAATCTGGCAATGGAAATTGGAAACCTGAATAGCGTTCTCCCCACTGCGCCACTTGACGTTCAACAAATTCCAGTGCAGTGGGTGTTAATGTCTGTAATATTGTCGTGATATTGGCAACGGCTTGTTCAATAGTGTTAAATCCAATAATTAATGTTTCAAAGACACTTGGTTTAGCAATCAATTTTAATGTACATTGGGTAATAATACCTAATGTTCCTTCGCTGCCGATAAAAAGATGTTTTAATGACAGCCCCGTATTATCTTTGATATTTTTACTACCAATATTTAATACTGTGCCATCTGCCATAACGACTTCAAGCGCTTGCACATAATCTCGCGTAACACCATATTTAACCGCACGCATACCGCCCGCGTTAGTACTAATATTACCGCCAACGGTCGCATTTTTTGCACCGGGATCAGGTGGATAAAAAAGATTCTGCTTTTCAACAAACTGCTGCAAATCTTGTAATAAGATGCCTGATTGTACCGTTACCGTAAATGTTGATTTATCTAGTTCAATAATAGTATTCATTAACGATAAGTCGATAATCATACCACCATTAGGAATGGTTGAGCCAACTAGATTGGTGCCCGCTCCACGTGTTGTAATTTTTAGATTATTTTGATTGGCATATTTAACAAGTTGTGCAACTTCATCCGTAGTTTTAGGATAAACCAAAATTTCCGCTTGCCCATAATGTGATTTAAGTCCATCAGTTAAGTGAGATTGAGGTATATGATCTTTAGTAATGATTCGATCTGAATCAACAATTATATCCGTTAATTTTTTCATGTTGTTTTACCGATTATTTGTGACTTCTATCAAAATGGTTAGCTAATTTATCACCTAGATACTGTATTAACATGACAACAATAATTAAAATGATAATACAGATAATAAGAACTTCGGTGACATAACGCTGATAACCAAACCGAATCGCTAAATCGCCGATTCCTCCGCCACCAACGACCCCCGCCATTGAACTAAAACCTATGAGTGATATGGTCGTGACTGTAGCATGGCGGATTAGCTGTGCTAACGCTTCAGGAAACAATATGCCAAAAATGATACGAGTGTGTGAGGCACCACTGGCAATGGCTGCTTCAATAACACCTTTGTCAATTTGGCTAAAGGCGTTTTCCGCCAATCTAGCATAAAATGCTATTGCAGCTATTGCCAACGGGACAATTACCGCTTTAGGACCAACTGTAGTACCGACAATATACGTTCCAAGCGGTAGAACGGCTACCATCAAAATTAAAAAAGGAATGGAGCGCGTTGCATTGATAATAAAATTAGCCACATTCCCTATCACCCTGTTTTTTAGAAAAAATGGATTGGATAATAAAAATAGAAGCAATCCAATTAGGGTACCAAAAATAAGCCCAGCTAGTAATGACCAACTCACCATAATGAACGTTTCTTCTGCGGCTTTCCATAGCATTTCCATTATTTCAGCGATTGTCAGTTTTACCATTATTTTATTTCCTCAATGATCACACTTTGATGTTCCAGTTTTGCAATAAGCTGTTGGATATTATTGGGTTCACCAATTAACTCTATAACTAAATTGCCTAGCGCTTGTTGGTCAAAATATTCGATAAAACCATGCAATATATTAAAAGCCACACCCGTTTCATAAGCAGATTGATACAAAATAGGTTGAGTGGTGTTTTCGTTGATATAGCGAAGTCGAACCAATTTACCTTTGACATTTTGTCTTATAGGTTCAGGCAAATGAGTATTTTCATCAATGTTAAGAAAATTTTGGGTGAATTGCTGTTTGGGATTGGCGAACAAATTGAAAGTGTTATCCATTTCAACGATTTCACCTTGAGACATCACAGCAACTCGATCGCAGATTTTTTTTACGACATCAATTTCATGGGTAATCAGTACGATGGTTAAGGAAAATTTTTGGTTAAGCTGTTTAAGTAGTTCCAAAATGGCACTGGTTGTAGTCGGATCGAGTGCGCTGGTAGCTTCATCACACAAGAGTATTTTTGCTTCATTAGCCAATGCACGGGCAATGCCGACTCGTTGTTTTTGTCCACCACTGAGTTCAGCAGGATAAGCTTTGGCTTTGTCGCTTAATCCCACTAATGCAAGTAACTCCTCTACTCTATTTTTAACTTCATCCCCTTTTTTACCCGCAGCTTTTAGTACAAAGGCAATATTTTCATAAACCGTTTTTGATGAAGCTAGATTAAAATTTTGGAAGATCATGCCGACTTGAAAACGAAAGGCCATTAATTGTCGCCCTTTTAACGTCTGAATATCTGTGCCACCAACAATAATCTGCCCAGAAGTCGGTTCAGCAAGTCGATTAAGAGTGCGAACGAGGGTACTTTTACCTGCACCACTGGAGCCAATAATACCAAATATCTCGCCATGATTAACCTCAAACGAAACATTTTTTACTGCATCAATGATCTGATCTTTGGCCTCAAAACGCACAGATACATTTTTTACTTGAATCAATGGTGTATTTTTCAGTGGTGTATTTTGCATAGTTAAAATAATTGATAATCAGGTTTTTGGAAAGTATAGAAAATACCGTTTTTGTCTTCGATCACTTGTAAATATTCGTCTGATTTCAGGACATCTATAATGTCGTTACCTAAAGTATCTTTTGATTCAGTACGAATCGCGATGACGTTTTTGTGATCTTTATCAAGGACTTCTGTGTAAAGTGCTTTAGATAGATCCAAACCTGCACCGATCGCATAATTTCCATTTACAACGGATAAAACAACATTATCCAGTGATCTAGGTGTTTGTGGCGCTTCGATGGGTACAATTTCTAATTCATATGGATTTTCGATAATGTTTTTTGGTGTTAGATTATTTTTATCAACCGCGGGATCGAGCTTAATTAAACCTGCTGCTTGTAAGATTCTTAGCGCTCTCGCTTCGTTAGTGACGTCATTTGAAATGGTGACTTGATCACCTTTTTTTAATTGCGAAAAATCGGTGATCTTGTTCGAAAAAATACCCGCCCCAGCCGTTGGTACAAAGCCAACAGCTAAGATATCTAAATTACGTGCTTGTTTGAAATTTTCAAGATAGCTCAAATGTTGAAATAAATTAATATCAATATCTTTATTGGCTAAAGCCAGATTAGGTTGTACATAATCACTGAATTCTCGGATTTCAATTTTGTAACCTTTTTTTTCTAATCCTGGTGCAATCGCTTGTTTAAACATATCACCATATGGACCTGCCGCTACACCAACGGTGAGTTGATTTTCCTTTTTAGCTTCGCCACAACCTGTTAATAACAACATGGCCGAAAATATGGCTATTGTTGCCGTGATTAGTTTTTTAAACATGTTAATTTTTCCTTAAGTTTTGATAATCTATCTAAAGCTGCAATCAAGGTTTGTTCTTGTTTTGCAAAATGAAAACGAATATAGCGATATTCTGGATGTTTAAAAAAAGCCGATCCAGGAACAGCCGCTACTCCAACTTCTTTTATTAACCATTCACAAAATTCAAAATCGGTGGTAAATGGATTCAATCCAGAAATATCAACCAATACATAATAAGCACCTTGCGGTTCATAATAAGATAAGCCTATCTGATCTAAACCTTGTAAAAATAAGCGACGTTTAGCCATATAAGTTTCGGTGAGTTGCTGATAATATTCCTCACTTAATGATAGACCTGCACAAGCGGCTTTTTGTAATGGCGCAGCAGCACCAACGGTAAGAAAATCATGAATCATTTTGCAGCCATCAATGATGCGTTTGTCCGCTATGATATAGCCTAGACGCCAACCAGTAATAGAATAAGTTTTAGATAATGAACTACAACTAATCGTACGCTGTTGCATATCAGGAAAACTCGTTAAATAGAGATGTTTATGCGGTGGATAGACCATGTGTTCATACACTTCGTCAGTAATGACATAAGCATCGAATTCAATCGCTAATTGACTGATATATTCAAGCTCATCTTTAGTAAATACCTTGCCACAAGGATTACTCGGATTACATAAAATTAATGCTTTAGCACCTTGCTCAAACGCCTCGCGGAGCTGCTTTTTATCAAACTCGAAAGTAGGTGGAATAAGTGGTACATAGATAGGCGTTGCATCCGACAAAATTGCATCAGCACCATAGTTTTCATAAAAAGGCGAAAAGATGATAACTTTATCTTTTGGGTTACATACCGCCATCACCGCACACATCATTGCCTCAGTACTGCCACAAGTAACTAATACGTTTTCATCTGGGTTTATGTCGATATTCATTAATTTTTGCTGTTTTTTGGCTAACAGTTGCCTAAATTCTTGCGATCCCCAAGTGATCTCATATTGGTGAGGCCCATTATCAGCTACTTGTTTAAGGGCATCAATAAGCTGTTTTGGAGGATCAAAATCAGGAAAGCCTTGTGATAAATTGATAGCCTGATATTGGTTAGCAATTCGCGTCATCCTACGAATAACTGAATCAGAAAAATGATCGAGTCGATTGGCTAGTTTATGCATTGTTTTTTTAGATAATAGAATAATAAGGTTGGTAAGTATAATACAAAACTCTATTTTTTCTGTTAAATAATATATTTATATATCGATATAGTTTTTATTTATAACGTAAAGTTAGCAAAAACAATGATTGATTAGGTGTTTTTATTCCATCATTTCAGAAGTGAAACAAAATAGTCTGCAAAATTTATATAAAACATACCAAGAAAAAGTTTATTCAAATTTAATATTGAGCAATTAAGATTTCATTAGTAATTAATCAGCTTTTACTTTCGTTGCCAATGTGTTTTATGGGCAAAGCCTAAAAGATTGTTCGTCATTTTTATCTGTTGTAGCTGTAACGACCAGATGGGTGCTTTCATTACTCTGGCAAAAGGAAAGGCACGATAGTATTGACCATAAGCATCTTTAGCTTGCTCACCTTGCAACTGTTTTGCTTGAGCCTGAAATTGTATGCCTTGAATCTGAGCAACGGTTTTAGGTGTAACGGCAATCGTCCCGGCTACTTGCGGTTGATTTAGCATTGCCTTGGCATGCTCCGTTTTTAACTCAGTTAAAAAATAGAGATTTAACTGCTCTTCATCCAATACATAAAACACATTACACGCCCACGGCAAGTTATCTGATGTAATGACACTTAGCGATAATACATGATTTTTTCTGATAAACTTAAGAATTTTAGGATCGATTGACATACATTATTCTGGCTTAACATTTAAATGCATATCTTCGCCCCAGCGAGGTAGTGACGGTATATCTATATCAAACAGATCAAGCGCTCGTGCAACACTGTGGGTAATCATATCATCGATACTGTCAATATGCTGATAAAGTGCAGGTACTGGTGGAAAAATTACCCCTCCCATAAGAGTGACCATTTCCATATTTTTTATATGGCTTAAATGCAGGGGGGATTCTCTTATCATTAATACCAATCGGCGACGCTCTTTTAGTACGACATCCGCAGCACGAGTTAATAAATTATCCGATAAACTCTGGGCAATTGCAGCTAAAGAGCGCATTGAGCAAGGTGCGACCAGCATGCCCATAGTCTTGAATGAACCACTGGCAATCGCTGCGCCAACATTATTGACGGAATAAACTTTATCTGCCAATGATTCAATCTGGGCCAAACTCATATTAGAGATTTCGTAAGAGCGCGTTAGTTGTGCCGCTTTTGAAATTACTAAATGTGTTTCAATATCCAATGGTTTTAAAAGCTCTAAGGCTTTAATACCATAAGCAAAACCTGTTGCACCACTAATCCCAATTACTAGTCGCTTTACAGTCATATTCATTCCTATTTTATTCAAAATCTGGCAAAAAGCGTTTTATATCAACTTCTTTAAAACGGGCTCGTTCAAATTCTGCTTTTAACGCAAAAGGCACCGTGCAATCAAAAATTACTTTTGCCGAACTACCAAATTGCCTAATAAACGGGCTATATTCTGGACGTTGAGATGGATCGAGCGGATGGCATCTAACGCCTGATATTGTTGAGATATCAATATCACCTTGAAAACGAGTATTCATCGCCCACAGTACATCATCAGTATCATAAATATCAACATCTTCATCAACAAGTATTACATGTTTTAATTCGGAAAATGCCGCAAAAGCTAAAATTGCTGCTTGCTTGTGTTTACCTTCATCAGAAGGAACAGATTTTTTAAATTGTAAGATGGCTAAATATTTTCCTCCACCAGAACGATGTGCGTAAACATTTAATAGTTTACCTGGCATGGCAGCTTCGACCATTTGTAAAATACTGGCTTCGGTAGGAATACCCGCCATATTAACATGTTCTTCACTTGGTCCGATGCAAGTTTGATAAATTGGATTTTTTCGATAAGTAACTGCTTTCACTTTGATAACTGGTAATGATTGATTCGCTGGACCTGTATAACCCGGGAATTCAGGCATTGCTTTACCTGTGTGAGAGTTTTGATCTTCAGCGACTCGCACATTTGGTAATATTTCACCTTCAATGACGACTTCGGCATTAGCAATTGCTTTTGCATTAACTGTTAAGCAATCGACTAATTCAACTGCACGCCCACGTATGCCACCAGCAATAGAAAGTTCATCAAAACCAATTGGTGTGGTAGGAGGTTCAAAACAAGCTGACACTTCAATCACGGGGTCGACACCAATACTAATTGAGACAGGTAACGGTTTACCCGCTTTTTCAGCTTTTTCACGAAATACATCTATATGTCGTCCGGGAACAAAGTAGATCGAAATTTCGTTTTTACCTTGATAGCACATTCGATGAATAGTCACATCACTTTCACCTGTTTCTGGATCGCTCGCATAAAGCATGCCAAGGGTAATGTATGGGCCAGCATCTTCTTCAGTATTAGTGGGTGCGGGTACTAGTTTACGAATATCAAAATCAGGATCAGTTGCTTTATGAACGATTTCTTGACAAACTGCTTGTTCACGAGGAATCGTTATCGGAGCTATGGGATTATTTACTGCATCTTTTAGTAAAAATGCGAGTTTGTCTGGTTCACAACCAAATAAATGTGCAACTCGTTTGCGCGAAGCAAGTAATCCAATTAGGACTTTAAAATCATCAAATCCTTTTACTTTATTAAAAATCATTGCAGGACCAATTCGAGTAGGTCTTTTAACCGTTCCCCCTGCCCCAACAAAACGATAAACACCCGCTAACTCAGCCATAGGATCAACCGGGGTGTCAGTGGTAACCAGTTGATTTGGGATTTGTGCAAGTTGATTAATTGCATCACGCAAATCATAAGATCCAGTTGGATTTGCCATAATAATCTCTTCCATTCCAAACAATATTAAATCAGACAACTTTTATAATAATACAAGCTGCATTTAAAGGATATTAATCTAAAAAATTGATTTCGTATAATTGAATGTCAGTAATCATACCGATATAAAACGTTGCTATCAAGTGAGTATCAACGTAGCTAACTAGATTTGAGAATTGATAAGATAATTTATGTTATCCAAAAATATTAAATACCGTTTTTTATTAAAAAATAGCAAGATCTGTCAGTAAAAGATGATGAGCTATTTGACACAACCATAATAGATTTACGAAATAATCAATAAGAATATAACAACTAACTTCCCTGTTAGTTGCATTACAAGATTTATTCTTTTGCCATTGGTCGTTCAATAACTTTGGTTTCTTGATTGCCCTGTATAGACTTGATTTGAGCCTCATATTGTTCAACGGATTTTTTATCCGATAATAAACTATATACTAAAGTAAATTCGGTACTTTGTCCTGGTTCTAATTGTCGTACACGTTTTTGTTCTCGCTCAACCGTAACTGGGTAGGCAAAACTGGTTCCAGGTTCTAAACCTGTTACATAGCCTTGTTTAAGCGTATCGGTATTTTTCCATAGGGAAAAAACAGGTAATTGGTTTGTATTAAATGAAATACCTGCCCCTTTATCGCCTGCTTGGTTAGTAACCATTACTTGAGTTTGTCCTTGTTCATCGGCATAAGGATAAACATTAAAGACCATTTCATCAAAATCTTTAGTTGGACCTAAATACGTTTGCCATGTTTTTAAGCCTTTTTTGGCATAATCATTAAATGGTGAAATTTCTTTAACTGGTGCCACAAATCGAGCACCCTCTTCTAGAATCGGCGTACCATAGTTGCTGTGATAAATAATTTGGTAATCACGCGTATAATCGCTCTTATTGGTCACAACATCATGAACAATGAAATCCTTACTACCTGGTACGTAGCTAAGCGATACCCAAGTTTCTAGATTACTTTTCTTAAAAGTATTTTCTTTAATTAACCCTGTCACTGTTATGGTATAAGGTGCTTTATCCAATACATTAACAATCAATCTTGATACGGGTGTGTTTTGTGCTCGACCGTGAAGCGTATATATCATGCCATCGGCTTGTACCGCATGACCCGTCCATTCAAAACCACAACGTACCATCAATTCATTAAAACCATCTAACCAACCTAATCCACCGCGACTTTCTAAATTAATGTATTTAGGATTGACAACTTCATCAACAGGGGAATCCCATCCTAGGCGGATATCATCGCCATCAACTGATAAAATACCTAGTCCTCGAGTAGGAATTAATTTGATTGTAAGATTGTCACTAGCAATAGTTAAAAGTTCCGTACCATCTTGTTTACCACCTTTAAGTACCGTGTTTTGAATAGTAAATTTATGCTCTTTTACACCTAAATCTTGGCTCGAAATTGACCAGTCACCTTTAGCAATACCCTTCTCTACATCTGTTAATATGAATTCTTTAGCATTGGCACTATAACTCGCCAAACTAAGTATTGCAGCTAATGAAACTAATTGAACTTTCATGGTAATTCCTCTCATAATTAATAAAACAACACTGAATCGTTTCAGTCAATATGACATAAATAACCAAAAATCGACAAAGAAAAATCATTAAAATGAGAGGTTATTCACACTTTTACAAAACCAAATGATAAATGTAGCAAAATGATTTGATTGAATAAGTGTGAAATATTAAGAAGATTATTGTTTAGGTCTAATTTGTCCCGCTTTCCAATGTTTACGACAAACTGAATGGAACTCGCTATCTCCTAAATGAATTGAATTGCCAAACTTAACAATTTGCCCATCTTTTCCTTCAAGTAAATTCATGGTTGCTTTTTTTCCACACCAGCAAACTGTTTTTAGTTCTCTAAAGTTATCAGCAATTTCTAATAATGTTTTTGAACCTTCAAATAAATGTCCCATATAATCCGTCTTTAAACCAAAAAACATCATCGGTACACCATATTCATCACACACATCAGATAATTTCCAGATAGTGCTTTGCGATAAAAATTGGCTTTCATCAATTAACACACAAGCATAATTATTTTTCTTAATCAATTCAATGATTTCATCAACACTATTATCATCAAGTTGTAATGCTTTTTTTCGCAATCCTAAACGTGAGACAATTTCAACCGCCGAATCACGAGTGTCGACCGAAGATTTAAGCAGCAAAGTCTGCATATTATTACTCAAATAATTGTGGTCAATTTGTAATAACTCGGTTGATTTACCTGCATTCATTACGGCATAAATATAGTAAATTTTCGACAAAATAAGACTCTCAGAAATAAAATAAATGGATAAAAGAGATTGTTTAGATAGTAAAAAAGGTAAGTTATATAACTTACCTTTTTCAAAGCTTAAAGATTAATTATTTCGCTTTACCTTGATTAGCAACCGCGGCTTGTTTTGCTGCGATTTCATCAGCATTACCTAAGTAATAATGTTTGATAACTTTCATGTTGTCATCAAATTCGTACACTAATGGTACACCTGTTGGGATATTTAGTTCGATAATATCATCGTCACTGATGTTGTCTAAATGCTTAACTAAAGCACGAAGAGAGTTACCATGAGCAGCGATAATTACACGTTCACCTTTAGCAACACGAGGTGCAATGGTTGATTCCCAATAAGGAAGCACACGTTTAATGGTTAGCGCTAGACTTTCGGTTAATGGTAATTCTGATTCAGGTAAATTGCTGTAACGTGAATCATGACCGGGGAAGCGTTCATCTGATTTTTCAAGTGCAGGAGGCGTAATTGCAAAACCACGGCGCCATAATTTTACTTGTTCATCACCATATTTAGCCGCAGTTTCAGCTTTATTTAGACCTTGCAGCGCACCATAGTGACGTTCATTTAGTTTCCAACATTTTTCAACAGGTAACCAAGCTTGATCAACTTCGTCAAGAACATGCCATAAAGTATGAATTGCACGTTTTAATACAGAAGTATAAGCGTAATCAAACTGAAAACCTTCTTGTTTAAGTAATTTACCTGCTTCGGCTGCTTCCTTATTACCTTTGTCAGATAAATCAACATCAGTCCAACCACAAAATCGGTTTTCTTGATTCCAAACACTTTCTCCATGTCGGATAAGAACTAATTTTTTTACTGCCATGAGTCTAACTCCTTTGTTACGTAGAATAAAACTGTTTAAATTAAATAATCTTTATAATACTCGTAAATTCCATACATTAACTGTTTTACAGTTAATAAATATTAATTTTTTGGTAGATATTTTAATGGATCAACGGATTTTGCTTGATAGCGCACTTCAAAATGCAATCTTACTGAAGAGGTACCCGTTGCTCCCATAGTCGCAATTTGTTCCCCAGCTCGAACCGCTTGTTGCTCTTTTACCAAAATCGACTGGTTATGTGCATATGCGGTTAAATAATCATCATCATGTTTTATAATAATTAAATTACCATAACCAGGTAAAGCATTACCGGAGTAAACCACACGACCATCTGCGGCAGCCATCACTTTATTACCTAATCCACCGGCTATATCAATACCTTTGCTAGCATTAGAAAATTTTTCAATAATTTTACCTTTAGCTGGCCACTGCCATGTAATATTCCCAACCTTAGAAGCAGAAGTTCCTTTATTTGATGGATTTGTTTTTCCATTATTTGTAGTATCAGTTACAGAACCAGTTACCGTTTGAGTTGTCTGAACAGTACTCGATGTCTGATTTTTTCCTGATGTAGTAGTTGTTGTAGTGGTAGTAGTTAAAACAGGCGTCGGTACTGGTGTAGAAGTTTTAGTTGTAGTTGTGGTTGTAGGTGTAGTTTTAGTATCTGCTACATTAGATTTTTGATTGGTAACCGCCACTTGTTGAGTTGTTTGATTACTGGTTACTTTTTGCGTGACACCCCCACTAACATCCAGTACTTGTCCAATAACAAGAGAGTAGGGATTCTTGATATTATTTTTAGCCGCTAAAGAGCGATAATCATTACCTGTGACCCATGCAATATAATATAATGTGTCGCCTTGACTTACCGTATAAGTATCACCTTGATAACCTCCCTTAGGAATTTCATCATAATTGCGCTTATTAGAAACACGTTCGTTAGTAATATTAACGCCATTATTACTGTCTACATTACTATTTGTCGTGTTATTTGCATTATCATCGTTTGAACTTGACGTCGTTATTGGTTTAGGTACCTGTGTTGAATTGGTATTTGATGGTACTGAAGGTGAAGTAACGCCACTTCCAGTAGAAATATTAACAGGAGGTTTAGAATAACCTGTTTTTGACGAACCACCTGAAAAATCCGAAATATCTTCAATTTGGGCAGGATTTGATTGAGTACAGGCAGTAATGACCAAGCTTAAACAAGTTAGCGTAAGAATCTTTTTCAAAGCAACACCTTTCATTCGTTAATATTGTTTTAAGAGCATATTTTATCGTTTCTAATATAAAAAGCTATTATATCGGTTCCTTATTATGCTAGCTATAATAAAATAGTAAGGATACAATTTAAATCAATTACAATCCACCAAATTTCTACTAAATCCGCACAAATATACTCTCTGTTTTTCAATTATTAATAGATTGCGCAACAAATAGTCAATATCTAATTAGCAATACGTTTATTTATTATAACTATTATAACAAATAGCGGAAAATAGAATTTATTTTTGAAAGTGGTGAGTATATACAATAAAATGCTTGTTCGTACAGTAGATTTATTCTATTTTCTGTGAAATTTTAATGTGACTCAAATTAATGACTCTATATATTGTTGCAACACCCATTGGAAATTTAGATGATATTACCCTTAGAGCTATTGACACACTTAAACGTGTTGATTTGATAGCTGCTGAAGATACGCGCCATAGTGGTTTACTATTACAGCATTTGGGTATTAAAGCTAAGCTTTTTTCCTTACATGATCATAATGAACAAGAAAAAGCACACGTTCTGATTGAAAAACTCCAATCAGGTCTCTCTATTGCCTTGGTTTCAGATGCCGGAACGCCATTAATCAATGATCCTGGCTATCATTTAGTAAAAGCTTGCCGTGAAAATGATATAAAAGTAGTTCCGATTCCAGGAGCTTGTGCCGCTATTGCAGCCTTGTCGGTAGCTGGATTACCGTCCGACAAATTTATTTATGAAGGATTTTTACCCGCTAAAAGCAAAGCACGGCAAGATAGTTTAGCCTCATTAATTACTGAGCCTCGCACCATGATTTTTTATGAATCAACGCATCGCTTATTAGAGACACTTAAGGATATGCAAACTATTTTTGGTGCCAATAAGCAGATTGTTTTGGCTAAAGAACTCACTAAAACATGGGAAACCATTGTTAGCTTTCCAGTCAATGAACTCATCGACTGGTTAAATCAAGATGCATCTCGTCAAAAAGGTGAATTTGTCTTGATTGTGGCTGGGTATACAGAAAATAATAAGGATATTGATCCAAAAGCCATAAATACTCTTAAATTATTACAAAAAGAGCTACCATTAAAAAAAGCAGCTGCGATTACTGCTGAAATTTATGGACTTAAAAAGAATCAACTCTATCAAATTGGTTTAAATTTTGAAGAATAAACTAACAAGTCATGTGCTACTTGTCACTTTTAATAAATTTAAGCAAAGTAACAAGTTAAAACCGATATCAACATTTGATATAGATCTATTAACAACACGTCAATAAGAACATTGGCATAAATAGCATGATTTAGTATATAATTACCTCTTATATTTAAGACATTTATTGATAAAAAGGTAACAAACAGTATGGGATTTAAATGTGGTATCGTCGGACTACCAAATGTTGGCAAGTCAACTCTTTTTAACGCACTAACCAAAGCAGGCATTGAAGCAGCTAACTTTCCATTTTGTACTATCGAACCAAATACTGGTGTAGTACCAATGCCCGATCCACGTTTAGATGAGCTGGCTAAAATTGTCAAACCTCAGCGCACCTTACCTACTACTATGGAATTTGTTGATATTGCTGGTTTAGTAAAAGGTGCCTCAAAAGGTGAAGGTTTAGGTAACCAATTTTTAGCTAACATTCGTGAGACTGAAGCCATTGGCCATGTTGTTCGTTGTTTTGAAAATGAAAATATCATTCATGTTGCAGGCAAAATTGACCCAGCTGAAGATATTGAAATTATTAATACTGAACTTGCGTTAGCCGATCTAGAAGCTTGTGAAAGAGCAATGACACGTTTACAAAAACGTGCTAAAGGTGGCGATAAAGATGCTAAATTTGAACTCGAAATTCTTGAAAAATGCTTACCACATTTAGAACAAGGTAAAAAGCTATTGCTATTGGATTTAAGTAAAGAAGAGCTTGATGCGGTTAAATACTTAAGCTTTTTAACATTAAAACCAACCATGTATATTGCTAATGTTAATGAAGATGGATTTGAAAATAATCCTTATTTGGAAAAGGTACAAGCCATTGCCGCTCAAGAAAAATCTGTTGTTGTTCCTGTTTGTGCAGCCATTGAAGCAGAACTTGCTGAACTAGATGATGCTGATCGTGATGAATTCATGCAAGATCTAGGGTTAACTGAACCTGGCTTAAATCGCGTTATTCGTGCTGGTTACAGTTTACTTAATTTACAAACCTATTTTACCGCAGGTGTTAAAGAAGTTCGCGCATGGACAATTTCGGTTGGAGATACTGCCCCACAAGCAGCAGGTAAAATTCATACCGACTTTGAAAAAGGCTTTATTCGAGCACAGACCATTGCTTTTGATGATTTTATCAAATATGGCGGTGAACAAGGTGCTAAAGAAGCAGGGAAAATGCGTTCTGAAGGAAAAGACTATATCGTACAAGATGGCGATATCATGAACTTTTTATTTAATGTATAACCATCTATTTTACGTCGCCTTTTGGCGACGTTGTTATATTTACTGTTATATTAAGTTCTCATTAAGATTTAATATAATAATAATTTTTACACAAACGTATACCTTACCTGAAACTTCTTGTCAAAACTAATGGACTATTCATATAAGGAAAGCACTCGTCAATGTTACTTACTTTTAATCAAGCTAAGCAAAATATATTAGCAATCGCGACTAAAGCAAAACCTCTGACTAACCAAAAGGTTTCATTATTTGACGCTTTAGATAGAATTGCTGCCATACCAATTATTTCGCCAATTAATGTTCCTGGATTTGATAATTCAGCAATGGATGGGTACGCAGTCAGACTTTCAGATATTCAACAAACAAAAACATTACCTCTAGCCAGTGCAATTTTTGCAGGTGACGATATTAGTAATTTACAATGGCCTGAAGGTACTTGTTTACGCATTATGACAGGCGCCCCTGTCCCGATTGACGCAGATGCGGTTGTAATGCAAGAGCATACAGAACAATCCGATTTAGGTATTAGTTTTTTAAAGGAAGTTAAAGCGGGTGATAACATACGTCGGTGTGGTGAAGATGTAAAAAAAGATTCGATAACGGTTGCCACAGGTACTAAATTAACATTACCAACCCTATCAACACTTGCAACACTAGGCATTAGCGAAGTCACAGTTTTTAACAAATTGAAAGTAGCTATCTTTTCAACGGGTAATGAACTAACACCAATTGGAATGCCGTTATCAAGCAATGGCGCAATTTATGATAGTAATCGCTTTACTTTAAAATTGTTATTAACAAAACTTAACTGTGAAATCATTGATCTTGGAATCATTCCTGATGATCCGACTCAAATTAAACAAGCTTTAGTGACCGCATCAAACCAAGCAAATCTTGTCATAACCAGTGGTGGTGTTTCGGTGGGCGATGCCGATTATACGAAAACAGCCTTAGAAGATTCAGGACAGATCAATTTCTGGAAAATTGCCATGAAACCAGGTAAACCTTTTGCTTTTGGACAAATTGGTCATGCATTATTTTGTGGTTTGCCTGGCAACCCAGTATCAACCTTGGTAACTTTTTATCAACTCGTTCAGCCTTTGATTTTGTCACTTTCAGGGATTGCAACATCCGATATTGATTTTCGTTTCCAAGTAAAAGCAGCTACCAACCTTAAAAAGAGTATTGGTCGGGTAGATTTTCAACGAGGAAGATTGCAAATTGATGCTCAAGGAGAATTAGAAGTTTTTTCTACTGGCCAACAAGAGTCACATATTACACAGTCGTTTAATCAGGCTAACTGTTTTATTATTCTCGAACAAGAACGCGGTAATGTAAACAAAGGCGAACTGGTGACGATTGAACTATTTAATACTCTACTTAAGTAATTTCATCAATCTAATATAGAAGTTAACTTATTAACACAAAATCATACACTATTTAGATAGTGTATGATTAATGTTATTTAGTCATTAAAAGAGTGCAACTAAAATAGCACCAGCAGCAATCATTGCCACACCAATTCCAGCTAACAATGAGATTTTTTCACCAAATAAAATTGCTGCAAATACGACTGCAAAAACCACACTTAATTTATCGATTGGCGCAACTTGCGATACTTTACCTTCTTTAATGGCCATAAAATAAAACAACCAAGATAGAGCGCCAGCAATACCGCTTAGTGCTATAATTAACAATGCTTTTTTATCATTTAAAAATGTGCTAACAAGATTAAGTTTTCCTTGTACTACAACCACACCAACCAAAAAAATTGCCATAACAACGGCACGAATCGCTGTGGCTGTATTGGCATCAAGCTGTTGTAAACCGATTTTACCTAAAATCGCAACACCAGCTGCGGTAATAGCTGAGAGTAATGCATAAATAAGCCATGCACTCATACTAATACCTATCTACTTGAAAAAGGAACTGCTGATTATTTGAATTATTTTGACATTGTTGTGATTTACTCATCATACCTTTGCAATCTTCTAATACACCATGTGCCTTTGACCAATGATATTTTTTCCCTTGATCATTCTTCCCACCACATGCAACTAAAGTTAAACTTAAGATGATACAAGTTAATCCAAGCGTTGCTAATTTCATTATGCCCCCCTTTTTTCAATCAAAAACTGAATTACAGTTTCGAATTCAAACATTTGAAAATCATTTTAATCCAGAATTATGATGATTAATAGCTAAACTGCCACCTATTTTTAATAGATGAAAACAACGATCAGCTCGATGCTCACATAATTGTTGCGCAGGCTCATCTAACGATTCATCAGATAATTCAAATGTTCCCCAGTGAATAGCAATCGCTTCATGACAATTGAGTTCGTCATACAACTGCACAGCCTGCGCAGGATCGATATGTTGCGATTGTAACAATCTACGGGGAGCATAAGCTCCTATTGGAATTAATGCCAGATCAATACAAGTAAAACGTTGACCTATCTCTTTTAAACGCGGTGAATAGCCAGTATCCCCCATAAAATAAACGGTTTTAGTTTTATTGGGAATATTCGCATTTGCCTGTACTATCCAACCGCACCATAGCGTTTTGTTAATATCAAAAAGACCTCGGTTACTCCAATGTCTAGCAGGCGTTGCGGTAAAAGTTAGACTATCAAAAGTGATTGAATCATACCAATTAAGTTCAAAAACCTGCTTAGCCCCCCATTTCAAAAGCTTATCTTTTAATCCTAAAGGAGCAACCAAGACAATTTTAGGATAACGCTTGACCAATTGACGAATACTATATTCATCCAAATGGTCATAATGATTATGCGAAATCATTATAAAATCAATGTTAGGCAATTGATCGATACTAAGTGCTGGTGAATTATATCGTTTAGGTCCAGTAAATTGTGAAGGTGAAGCTCGCTTAGAAAAAATAGGATCGGTTAAAATCATCTTATCATTTAAACGAATTAAATTGGTTGAATGACCTATCCACCAAACTCTATCGTTAGGTAAAGTCAGATCGATAGACTCACACCAAGCCTGATTAAATGCTTCATACCCTCCTTTTGGCTCAAGCACTTTACGTCTTTGATACCACCACCATGTTTTAACAAAATTGATGGTAAACGGTTCATGATTCTCAAAGTTTTTGGTTGAACGATGTACTTTTTTATTAGCTTCTTGCTTGTTTATCATCGATTAAAATCCTAGATTAATTAGCGGAGCGTTCTATCACCACGGCCACATTACTCGCATTAGCAATCGCGCCAGGTTTTGAAACTTTCACTTTTAACCATTGCACTGAAAACGTTTGTATCACCAATTGTGCTACACGTTCAGCGACACATTCTATAAGTTCAAATTGAGTCGATTGAATAAAATTGGTTATCGATTGACTTACCAAAAAATAATCTAAACACAGTGTAACATCATCACTCTCACCCGCAGGCTTGTTGTCCCATGACATTTCAAGATCCAGTATTAATTTTTGTTTTATGGTTTTTTCCCATTCATAAACACCGATGGTTGTTAGGACAGTAAGACCTTCAATTAACACTCTGTCTTTATTATTAATTTTCATAGTTAGTTCCGATTGCTGATCTGTATTAAATAGAGATTACCGAATATTGATAAATTACGCTATAATTTATTGCAATATATTATAAGAAATTAGTAATTATGACTCGGATATATCAACCTTTTACCATCAATCAAAATAGCCTTATTACTTTAAATGATGAAGCCTTTAATCATCTTATACGGGTGTTGAGAATGAAAACAGGTGAAGAAATCATCTTATTTGATGGTTCAAATCACATCACTCCAGCAGTTATTCATGAAATAAATAAAAAATCCGTCACAGTAAAAACGGCCACAACAATTTTAGATAATCGTGAATCTCCTTTAAATATTCATTTAGGCCAAGTGATTTCGCGCGGGGAAAAAATGGAATTTACCATTCAAAAATCCGTAGAATTAGGCGTTAACACTATCACGCCCCTTTTGTCAGAACGTTGTGGTGTTAAGTTGGATGACGAAAGAATGAATAAGAAAGTCCAACAATGGCAGAAAATTGTGATTTCAGCCTGTGAGCAGTGCGGTCGTAACGTGATACCTATCGTTAATCCCGTGATGAAACTGGAAAATTGGTGTGCAAGTTTAACAAGTCAATTAAGATTAAATTTACATCCTAAAGCGCAACATGGTATTAAGCATTTACCTTATGATAAAAAAGATATTAGTCTACTAATTGGTCCCGAAGGCGGTCTGTCCGATGCTGAAATCAATATGACACATCAATATGATTTTACTGATATACTACTTGGTCCACGTATATTACGCACTGAAACAGCAGCACTTACCGCTATTACAGCCTTACAAGTACATTTAGGTGATTTAGGCTAATGAAATAGAAATAAGGTAATAAATGTTTATTTGCATCTAGACCAGTAACGAGTATGATAGTTACCAATTTATTTATAATAGTGGGTAATACTCTATCATAATGTTTCAAATATACTTTTTAACAAGTATTACTTTAATATATGTTATCATCAATGTCGATAAAACCAATAACGTCAGTAAGGAGTTACCATGATTAAGCTTGGTATAGTAATGGATCCAATTAGTCATATCAAAATTAAGAAAGACACAAGTTTTGCTATGCTACATGAGGCACAAAAACGTGGATACCAACTTTTTTATATGGAAATGAATGATCTTTTTTTACGTAATGGCGAAGCGTACGCAACAACAAAGACATTAAAGGTTTATAACGACCATTCCCATTGGTTTGATTTTACCGAAGAACAAACTATACCGTTAAGTGATCTTGATGTCATTTTAATGCGTAAAGATCCACCCTTTGATACAGAATTTATATACGCAACATACATTCTTGAACGTGCTGAAGCAAAAGGTGTATTAGTGGTTAATAAACCACAAAGTTTACGTGATTGTAATGAAAAACTATTTACTGCTTGGTTTGCACAATTTACACCTGAAACATTAGTTACTCGGCAAACCCAACATATTAAAGAGTTTCATCAACAATATTCTGATATCATCTTAAAACCTTTGGATGGTATGGGGGGCGCCTCAATTTTTAGGATTAAACAAAGCGATCCAAATGTATCCGTGATTATTGAAACATTAACCGAACATAATACACGTTACTGCATGGCACAAACCTATATACCCGCTATCACAAATGGCGATAAACGAGTTTTAGTTGTCGATGGCGAACCTGTCCCTTTTTGTCTAGCTAGAATTCCACAGAAAGGTGAAACACGAGGTAACCTAGCGGCAGGTGGTCATGGTGAAGTCAGAGCACTAAGTGAAAGTGATTGGCATATTGCTAAAAGTGTTGCTCCAACTTTAAAAGAAAAAGGGTTATTATTTGTAGGACTGGATATTATTGGTGATAAACTAACTGAAATTAATGTTACTAGCCCTACATGTGTTCGTGAAATTGAAGCAGAAAATCCAAATCTTTCAATTACTGGCATGCTTATGGATGCCATTGAACGTCGATTAAATAAGTTGAGTTAAAAATGATTAGAGAATTTAAAAGTGCCGATTTAGATAAAGTTATGGAAATATGGTTACAAGGTAATGAACAAGCACATAACTTTATTGATAGTAATTTTTTCAAACAAAATTTTGATATCGTAGAAATGTTGATCCCAATGTCAACGGTTTATGTTCAAGATCTTGATGGTGTAAAAGGCTTTATTGGCATAACTGAAAATTATATTTCAGGTCTGTTTGTTGAACAAGATTATCGTCGACAAGGGACAGGCAAAGCTTTAGTTAATAAAGCGAAACAACGCTATAATGAACTTTTTGCCCATGTTTATAAGAAAAATACTGATGCGATTAACTTTTTTCGTTCACAAAACTTCGAAATCATATCCGAATCAATCAATGAAGAAAGTAATGAATCAGAACTTTTATTGCGTTGCAATATTGAGCATAATGTTAAAATTGGTAAATGTGCTTTATAAACAATTAAAGATGTGAGCATATGAATTTAAAAAATCATTTTATAATCGCTATGCCGACCATGAGCGACGTATTGTTTAGCCGTTCTGTAGTATATATTTGTGAGCATAACCGCGATGGTGCTATGGGAATTATTATCAATAAACCTATCATTGAACTGAATGTTTCAACGATACTAAGTCGCCTTGAAATTACTGCATCAAGAAATTGTGCAGAACTTGAATATCCTGTTTTTGCAGGAGGTCCTATTGCAGAAGAACAAGGCTTTATATTACACACACCGCAAACCGGTTTTTCATCAAGTATTCAAATTTCTGACGATGTAATGATAACCACTTCCCTTGATTTATTAAAATCAATTGGCACAAGTCAACAACCTAAAGATCTTTTATTAGCATTGGGTTACTCTAGTTGGCAGTCGTTACAACTTGAAAATGAAGTTGCCAGAAACGACTGGTTAGTTGCTGATGCTGACGCTAAGATTATTTTTGAAGTTCCTTTTGAAAATCGCTGGCAAAAAGCAGCCGAATCTTTGGGTGTCAATATGAACACAATTTCGCACCAAATGGGTAATGCATAACCCATGGCGACAGTAATTGCATTTGATTTTGGCACATTTAGTATTGGTGCTGCTATTGGTCAAGATGTGACTAGAACCGCTAGTCCTCTTTGCTCATTCAAAGCTCGTGACGGTATACCTAATTGGCAAGCTATTGAAAAAATCTTAAATGAGTGGCAACCTGATTTATTAGTCGTAGGTTTACCGTTGAATATGGATGGTACAGAACAACCATTAACCGCCAGAGCCCGTAAGTTTGCTAATCGATTACATGGACGGTTTGGTTATCAAGTTCAATTGCAAGATGAACGCTTATCGACGGTTGAAGCAAAATCAAGAATTTTTGCTTCTCGTGGTTATCGTGCCCTTGAAAAAGGTCATGTTGATGCTACTTCTGCTGTCATTATTTTAGAAAGTTGGTTTGAAAATAATTAGCAAACTGAATTAATTCGTTATTTTTTAAATAATCCATCGCCAACAAATTTCATCCTTGCTAAAATAAAAAGCAATTTCTCTACTGTAAGGATTGCTCACTGTGTCAAATAATAAATCTCTCAGTTATAAAGATGCTGGTGTCGACATCGATGCTGGCAATGAACTAGTTAATCGCATCAAATCGGTTGTTAAAGAAACTAAACGTCCAGAAGTGATGGGGGGACTAGGTGGCTTTGGAGCACTGTGTGCTATTCCACAAAAATACAAAGAACCCATTTTAGTATCTGGTACAGATGGCGTTGGTACTAAATTACGTTTGGCAATGGATTTGAATCGCCATGAATCAATCGGTATTGATCTGGTTGCCATGTGTGTCAATGACCTCATCGTTCAAGGTGCTGAACCCTTATTTTTCCTCGACTATTACGCAACGGGCAAACTTAATGTCGATGTTGCCACAACGGTAGTTACAGGCATTGCCGAGGGGTGTAAACAATCAGGTTGTGCCTTAGTCGGTGGTGAAACAGCTGAAATGCCAGGCATGTATCATGGCAACGACTACGATTTAGCAGGATTTTGTGTGGGTGTCGTTGAAAAATCGCAAATGATTGATGGTACTAAAGTTCAAGATGGTGATGCATTAATTGCATTAGCATCAAGTGGTGCACACTCCAATGGCTATTCATTAGTACGAAAAATTATTGAAGTGAGTGGTGTTAACCCAGCTGTTGAACAACTCGACGGGAAACCACTTGCTGATCATTTACTTGCACCAACTAAAATCTATGTCAAATCTGTTCTTGATTTAATTGCTCAGATTAAAGATGTACATGCAATTGCGCATATTACTGGTGGTGGATTTTGGGAAAACATTCCACGCGTTCTGCCCGATAATACTCAAGCAATAATAAATGAAGCAAGTTGGCAATGGCCAGCAATATTTGATTGGCTACAAAAAGCAGGTAATGTAAGCCGTCATGAAATGTACCGCACATTTAACTGTGGTGTTGGTTTAATTATTGCTTTACCAAAATCACTGGCAGATAAAGCTATTTCTATACTTAATCAGCACAGTGAAAAGGCATGGTTATTAGGTGAAATTAAACACTCAACATCGGCTGATCGTGTTGTGATAAAATAAAATAACTTAATGATATTATTCGAAAAAATCTATCTTTAGAATAATATCATTTTTTATCCATTTTTAAAATGTTGGTTTTAAAAGTAATTAACTTATTATCAATCATTTAATCACTAAAACTCTAATTACAGAAAATATTACCCCCAATTATTTGTTACTGAAAAGCTGCTTTTTTCTTTATCTCATTAATATCTCGATAAAAAGTTAGAAATATCTGTAATTCAAAAACACCTACCAAAAATTTAATATAAAAATAACTAAAAGCTATCTTACTTTCTGGTACAATAGTCGAAATTTATAATAATTAAGTAATGTCGTAACACTATAAATTACAAGGTTTTTTTAATGATCATATCAGATGCTAATAGCGCGGTGTCCTCCGTCGCTTATCGTGCAAACGAAGTCATTGCCATTTATCCAATTACTCCTAGCTCTTCAATGGCTGAACAAGCTAGCACATGGGCAGAATTTGATAAGCCAAACGTATTTGGTGATATTCCGAGAGTAGTTGAAATGCAATCCGAAGCAGGAGCCATTTCTACTGTTCATGGTGCATTAATGACGGGTGCATTAGCGACATCATTTACATCATCACAAGGATTATTGTTGATGATCCCTTCGTTATATAAAATTGCAGGGGAACTTACACCATTTGTTTTACATGTCGCTGCACGTACTGTCGCTACGCATGCCTTGTCAATTTTTGGTGATCATTCTGATGTTATGTCTGTTAGACAGACCGGTTTTGCTATGCTTTGTTCTAGTTCGGTACAAGAAGCACAAGATTTAGCATTAATTTCTCAAATTGCCAGTTTTAATAGTCGAATTCCATTCGTCCATTTTTTTGACGGTTTCAGAACATCACACGAAGTAAATAAGATTTATCCTCTATCAGATGAAGATATTCATAATCTTTTACCACATGAAGCAATTAAAGCTTATCGTTCACGAGCACTAACTCCTGATAAACCGGTGATCCGTGGTACATCTGCCAATCCTGATACCTATTTTCAATGTCGAGAAGCTATAAATAGTTATTATGATAATGCCTATCAGCATGTTGTTGATGCTATGACCGCTTTTGAAAAACAAACTGGAAGAAAATATCAACCTTTTGAGTATTACGGTGCCAGTGATGCTGAACGAATTATTGTAATTATGGGTTCCGGTGCGAGTACCAGTAAAGAAGTGGTTGATTATCTGCTTAAAGAAAATCAAAAAGTCGGTGTGGTAATTGTTCGATTATTTCGTCCATTTTCAGCTCAACACTTACTTGCTGTGACTCCAGATAGTGTTAAGAAAATTGCCGTATTAGATAGAACAAAAGAACCAGGAGCACAAGCGGAACCTTTATATTTAGATATTATGACAGCTTTTGCTGAGAGCTTGTCTCGTGGTGAACGTAATTCTATGCCACAGATTGTAGGCGGACGTTATGGATTATCCTCAAAAGAGTTTGATCCCCGCTCGGTACTTGGCATTTTTAACGAGCTTGGTTTAGAAAAACCAAGACCACGCTTCACTGTGGGGATTTATGATGACATTACTGGGCTATCATTACCACTACCAGATAAATCAATTCCGCAAAAATCAGCACTAGAAGCCCTGTTTTATGGGTTGGGAAGTGATGGCACCGTTTCGGCAACTAAAAATAATATTAAAATAATTGGAGACAGTTCACCATTTTATGTGCAAGGTTATTTTGTTTATGATTCCAAAAAGGCAGGTGGATTAACTACCTCTCACCTACGAGTAAGCTTAGATCCAATTGATTCGCCTTACTTGATTACCAGTGCACATTTTATTGGTTGTCACCAAGACCAATTTATAGATAAATATCAGATTGTCGATAAACTTAAAGATGACGGTATTTTTTTACTTAATACCCCTTATAGTAAAGATGAAATTTGGCATCGGTTACCTAAAGAAGTGCAGGTACAATTAATTAAGAAAAGAGCCCATTTCTATATTATCAATGCAGCTAAGATTGCACGTGAATGTAATTTAGGAGCCAGAATTAACACAGTCATGCAAGCTGCTTTTTTTCATCTATCGGATATATTCAAAAATGATTTTAGCATCACACAGTTAAAAGAAGTCATTGCCAAAAGTTACAGTAGTAAAGGTCAAGAGTTGGTTGAAAATAACTGGAAAGCGTTAGATTTAGCCATCACTTCGCTTGAACAAATTCCACTTAGTTGTGTGGATCAAAGTAGCCCATCAATGCCTCCTATTGTACCAAACAATGCGCCAGATTTTGTAAAAACCGTTACTGCAACTATGTTAGCAGGTTTAGGTGATAGTCTACCGGTTTCGGCATTTCCACCAGATGGCACTTGGCCAACTGGCACCACTAAATGGGAAAAACGTAATATTGCTGAAGAGATCCCGATTTGGAAATCTGAACTGTGTACACAATGTAACCATTGTGCAGTTGCCTGTCCTCATGCAGCTATTCGAGCCAAAGTGGTCGAACCGGATGCAATGCTTAATGCCCCTGATACATTAGAATCGCTAGAAGTTAAAGCACGCGATATGAAAGGTCAACGTTATGTATTGCAAGTAGCTCCGGAAGATTGCACTGGTTGTAACTTATGTGTTGAGGTGTGTCCATCTCGTGATCGTAACAACTTTGATATTAAAGCAATCAATATGCAACCTCGTATTGATAATCTTGACACACAAAAAGTTAATTATGAGTTCTTTTCTCAATTACCAGATCGTGATATCAAATCACTTGAGCGTATAGATATACGAACTTCTCAATTAATTACACCATTGTTTGAATATTCGGGTGCTTGTGCGGGTTGTGGTGAAACACCTTATATTAAATTATTAACACAACTTTATGGCGACCATTTGGCTATTGCCAATGCAACTGGTTGCTCATCTATTTATGGGGGTAATTTACCATCAACACCTTATACTACCGATCGCTCGGGTCGCGGACCTGCTTGGGCTAATTCTTTATTTGAAGACAATGCTGAATTTGCTTTAGGTTATCGCATCACTTATAACCAACATAGAAAACGTGCCTTACGTTTACTTGATCATTTGGCGGGCGAGATTTCGCCAGAAATTGCCATCACTTTGCAATCTTCTGATGCAACCATCGCTGAAAAAAGAACGCAAGTTGATTTATTACGAGAGCAATTAAAACACATTGATTCTGTCGAAGCTAAAGAGTTATTAGAAGACGCCAATTATCTGATTGATAAATCAGTGTGGGCTATTGGTGGAGATGGTTGGGCTTATGATATTGGTTTTGGCGGACTCGACCATGTCATGAGTTTAACGGATAACGTCAATATTTTAGTATTAGATACTCAATGTTATTCTAATACGGGTGGTCAACAGTCTAAAGCAACACCTATGGGCGCCGTATCTAAATTTGCGGATTTAGGTAAACATAAAGCCCGTAAAGATTTAGGCGTTAGCATTATGATGTATGGTCATGTTTATGTGGCTCAAGTGGCTTTAGGTTCTCAACTAAACCAGACATTAAAAGCATTGCAAGAAGCGGAAGCCTATGATGGGCCATCACTTGTCATTGCTTATAGTCCGTGTGAGGAACATGGTTATGATCTGGCTAAATCCCACGAACAGATGAAAGATTTAGTGAAATCTGGGTTCTGGCCTCTTTATCGATATGATCCTCGCCGTGCGGCTGAAGGAAAACCGGGATTAGTTTTAGATTCAAAATCACCAAATAGTGAAGCTCTATCAAGTATTTTACTTAAAGAACAACGATTCCGACGTTTAGAAACCTTAGAACCGACTGTTGCTAATATACTACATGCACGTTCAACAAAAATGGTCGCATCAAAATATAGGTTCTTACAAATGCTATCAAGCTATTCGGATATTGAAACCCCGCCTGATAGTTAAGTACAAATGACGCATATTCTATAAAGAATGAAACAGACCAGTTATTACTAAAAAATAATAACTGGTCTTTTTATACACCCTTTTTGTGCAATAAAGCATCAATATTGTGCATTTTTTTAATAAAAATCTACTGATAAGTCTCTTCTTTTACTATTTTATTATTATAAATCAATAGGATTCATTAACTCTGTAACTTGGTATTATTTTTGCATTAATAATTATTGACCACATAAGGATCAACTAAAACATGAGGTGAATCATGGTGTCTAATATAAATATCAATAGAAGAAAATTATTAACATTTTCAAGTGCAGCGATAGCTGGGTTATCCATCAATCAATTTTTATCTAAAGCCTATGCTCAAGAAGTACAAAATACGGTTTCCTATAACCTACCTATGCTTGATAAAGTAGTTACACCCGATGTAAACAATCCAGTCAGGCTAAATTTTAATGAAAATGCTCTTGGCATGTCACCTAATGCTAAACAAGCAGCAATTGATGCTATTCCTAAAGCCAATCGTTATGCTAAAGCGGAGATGCCATTGCTGAATAAACGGTTAGCTAAACATCATAATGTTGCTGAATCTCAAATTTTATTAACCGCGGGTTCATCAGAAGGAATTCGTAGCGCTATTGCCGCCTATGTTAAACCTGATACCCAATTAGTTATCCCAGAACTTACTTACGGTGACGGTGAATATTTTGGTAAAATTTTTAATTTACACATCAGCAAAGTACCAAGTTTACCGGATTGGCAAATCGATTTGAAAGGTTTACAAAAAGCGGTTGAGAACTATAAAGGATCATCGATTGTCTATTTAGTTAATCCTAACAATCCCACTTCGACTGTTTTTGCAACTAAAGAGATCGAATCATGGATAAAAAGCAAACCTAAAAATACTATTTTTATTATTGATGAAGCCTACGCTGAGTTTGTTAACGATCCGGCATATAAATCAGCCGATTACCTTATTGGGCAAGGTTGTGAAAATATAATACTACTAAAAACTTTTTCAAAAATTCATGCTATGGCTGGTTTACGTGTTGGTTATGCGGTCAGTTCAGCCGAAAATATCAATAATATTGCACAATATGTAGCAGGCGAAAAGCTTAACTATTGTGGTGTTTGTGCAGCATTAGCCTCGATGGATGATCGGTCATTTTTAACTTATTCAAAAAAAGCCGTTGATGTTTCACGTCAAATCATGGAAAACGTCTTATCGGATTTAGGTTTACATTACCTAAAATCTGAAACCAATTTTATGTTTCATAAAAGTCCGATTGATTTAAAAGCATATCGGGAATTAATGGAAAATAACTTTATTTTGATAGGACGAGATTTTCCTCCTGCTACGGACTGGTGCCGTATTTCACTCGGTACACCTGGCGAAATGCTTTATGTTGCTAACATTATGCGAGAATTAAAAGAGAAGGGAAAAATTTAATTTCATAAGTGTTCTTAAAAATGTCATTATTGACAAAATTAAACTCTCTAAATTGAACACAATTTAGAGAGCTTTTTAGATATCACTATTTTGAGTCAAATAGACAAGCAGGTTTATAAATTAACTACTAGTCACTCGTCGCGTCATCCAGTAACGTTTTTTCCAATAGTCATCATTCAAATTTGAATAAATTACACCTTTTGATGTTGAAGCGTGTAAAAATTTACCATCTGCATAATAAATGCCGACATGTAAACCACTGCCGCCTCGTCCTGTTTTGAAAAATACTAAATCACCTGGTTTAGGTTTAGTCACTTTATAACCTAATTGAGCTTGCTCAGCAGCACTTCTTGGTACAGTTTTAGAGAGTTTATTTTTGAAAAAATTAACAACTAAACCAGAACAATCACTACCATCTAAACTCATACCACCATAACGATAGGGCGTTTTATGCCATTTTTTATAATGGGAGTCAATTTTGGCTAACATCAAGGCATCTTGTTTAGTCTCTTTAGCTGATTTAGCGCCATAACTTGTATTGACAGTAGCGGTTGTAGTACTGCTACAACCGATTAACATAAACATAGAAAATATCAATGTTATGAAAAACCGCTTTTTTACACTAAAAAAGTTGTTCGGCAATATTTTCAATTGTCGATTGTCTTTTTTTGTCATTTCTTTTTGTTCCTTTATTTAACGTCGACCAATGCGAATAACGCCTTGCTATTTTCAAACTTTTAGGTAACACACCTTTTTTCCATTCTTGCGTTTCTAATTTAGATAATTTAATGGGACAAGTGTTCGCATGGCTGCGATGATTTAAACTCTCTTTTAGACTAACAAGTCGTAAAGAAAGGTAACAAATAATAACATCATCAACACTTAATTTATTATAACCAGAAAGCTGATATCGCATTCTAGAACCATAATGCTTGGCTGTTTGCACTAAACTACCGACCGCACCGCCAATGAGCGTTGCAGAACCAAGCGTAATGCCTCCGGTAACTAAATCAATACTTGCACCAATTGTAGCACCTGACACAAAACCTTTCGTCAAATGCATGCCCATTGTGGTTAGGGCATCTATATTAAATAGATCTGCATTATAACGACCTTTTAACAAAGGCAAACATTCTTCACTTTCTAAAGCTGAATTAAACTGAAAGAGTTTTAACAGCTCATTTATTGCCAACTGTTCTCGCTTTCTTACTTGATTTTGCATATCGACAATAGCTTGTTTATCATCAGATTTGGCCATTTTGTAAAAAGCTGTTACATCAACTAAAGCTTTAGCAATAATCAAATTAGCCTTTTTATTGCGAGCTTCACGCATTTGCGTAATTTTATTTAACCATTGATCTAAAATCAATTTTGCCGGCTCAATTAGCAAAGATAAACTCTTATACAATCGTTCTTCACCATCTATGGGCGGCACGATTGCATCGAACCGTATGATAGCATGAATACCGATCCGAGAAAGTAATATTTTCCATTCATTTTCATTTTGTTGCATACTCGCGGTAAAATTTAATACCGCCAATATCGGTTTGGCTCCACTGGCTAATATAGCTAATTCATCATGATATTTATCTAAAATTGGCTCTCGTACATCGATTACATAGATAGCGGCATCACTTTTCAATAATTGTCTGATTACTTTAGTTTCTTGATCAAAGGTATTTTCGGCTTCTGGGCTTTGTAAAAAAAATGTTAATTTATCAATACCATCAAGTTTATTGTTAGCTGGTGTTAATTGATGAATGTAATCATACAGTGCCAAGCTATCTTCTAAACCTGGTGTATCATAAAAAATAATGGTGTTTTGGTTATCAACAGGTAAGGTAATTGATTCGACATGTCTTGTTGTGCCTGGTTTATCTGATACATCACCAAAGTTACTATTGCGAATTAAAGTGCGTAATAATGATGTTTTTCCTACATTTGCGTGCCCAACCACAGCTAATTTCAATGTCGTTAACATGTTAAAATTCCTCGCTTAACCATGTTGGTAAAGCTGATTGTAACGATAACGCTTGCCAATTATTAAATTGTTTGCCTTGATTGATAAACCAGATCCGACTCTGCTGCGATTTACTTGTCAGTTGATTAATTAAATTTAACATACCCCGATCGGGTGCCCTATCAGTATCAATCGCGATTAATAACTTTTTAGCAGGTGTTAATTGTAAATAGTCAAGAATTTTACGGCGCTGTTCACGCGTATTTAAAAAACCTAAAAAAGTTACTGAATTTGGTGGATTCCACTCTTCTTGAATATCAATTGCCACCAAGAAAGTACCTATTCCCTCTTTAGTCAAATGCGAAATTGATTTTTCAAATTTAACGTTATCTTTATTATCTTCATCTTCAACATGAAACAATATAGGTTGTAGATCATTTGCTAATAATTGATAATCAGGATGTTGGGTATTGAATTTAATTCGTCGACAACTAACCAACCAATTAATCCCGCAAATTATCATACATAAAAATCGAATCGCTAAACCATAAACGATGAAAACACCGAGCAACCAAATTGCCCAAGCAGAACGTATTTCTCCAGCATTTAGAGCGTGTTCACTTAATCTGATAATATTATCATCAGGAATCATAAACCCTATTTTCGAAGGTAACCAACCTAAATAATGAGTTAGGCTAATAATCGTATCTGAGCTAAGTAATGTTGTTTTCCATTCAAAACTATAATGTTTTGTTGAAAATAAGGCAATAAGCACTATTAACGCACTACTTAATATTACTGACCAAAAAAGATTAAGTACAAATCCAATTAGCCAACGAATACGCCCACCGAATAACTCAATAAAAGCTGGAATAAGCTGTTGTACCGTCTTTTTTTGGGAGAACTTTTTTGCTAACCATAACCAGCAATAAACTAAAAAGCTACCACCTAAATTAGTAAACAAAAAAGAGGAGACTAACCAGATAAATAAAGTGACTAAATGAAGACCTAGTAAACTAAAAAGCGCCCAATACAAATTAATTGGATTTTGGCTTAAAGTACTAAAAGCCAATGATGCACCACAAATAATAGATAAAAAAATGAATACTAAAAAAGAGAGATTTATTGCTTTTAATAAATTTCTTTGCGCTGCATACAAACCATTTTGTTTTGATAGCATGACAGCTCGCATGACAATACGATTAACCAGTGACGTTTGAATCACTCTTACTTGTCGATTAATATCTTGATCTGCAAATCGCCCAGATTCTTTTTCAATTAAATGAATAGTCTGAGCAATCCACAGCGATTTTAACTCTTCTCGCATTATAGTTAATTTTCACAATTATATTAATGAAATATAAAACAATCGCAAGATAAGCCGCGTTTATAAATAGTGTGATTTATTGTGTGATTTCACCTATTTTGGTTAATAAAGTTTGGATACGTTGCTGCCAAACTTGTTGATCTTGTTTGAGCTTTTCATTTTCTTCGCGTAATGCTTTCATTTCATCTGAACTGTCATTGATCAACTGTTCTAATTCTTGATTGCCTTGCTTTAAAGTCGCAATTTCGTTTTGTAATGTCGTAATAGTATTAACAGTATGCTGAATTTTATTTTCTAACTGATTTAAAATTTCTAATGTCATATTTTTCCTCAAGCTCAAATTATTTGATGTATAATACTCCCCATTATAACGAATTCATTCTAAAATCAACACCTTTTTAAAACTTAAGTTGGAGAAAATTATGCGAAAACCTCTCGTTATGGGTAACTGGAAACTCAATGGTAGTATTGATATGGCTAAAAATTTAGTTGAGGGTTTAAGAAAAGAACTATCGACAGAAGCAGCGTGTGATATTGCTATTGCCCCACCAGTAGTTTATTTAGACTTTGTTAAACATCAATTAGGTGGTTCTAATATTATTTTAGGTGCCCAAGATGTAGATGTTAACCTGTCTGGCGCTTATACAGGTGAAGTATCAGCGACAATGTTAAAGGAAGTGGGTGTCACTCATGTAATTATCGGTCATTCAGAACGTCGTACTTACCACAAAGAGTCAGATGAATTTATTGCCAAAAAATTTGGTGTATTAAAAGAATCTGGTTTAGTGCCAGTTCTTTGTATCGGTGAAACTGAAGCTGAAAATGAAGCAGGTCAAACTCAATCAGTATGTGCGCGCCAAATTGATGCAGTGATAAATGCATTAGGTGTTGAAGCATTCAACGGTGCAGTAATTGCTTATGAGCCTGTTTGGGCTATTGGTACTGGCAAATCTGCGACTCCAGCCCAAGCTCAAGCTGTTCATAAATTCATCCGTGATCATATTGCAAAACAAGATGCTCAAGTTGCAGAACAAGTAATTATTCAATATGGTGGTTCAGTAAATGATAAAAATGCAGCAGAATTATTTACACAACCAGATATTGATGGTGCTTTAGTGGGCGGTGCATCCCTTAAAGCAGATGCTTTTGCAGCAATTGTTCGAGCAGCAGAACAAGCAAAAAAATAAAATAATGACGCCTGAAAAGGCGTCTTTTTTAAGGAAGAATTTAAATTGATGTAGTATCAAAAATAATTATTTTGCTTGAATGCTATAACGTGAAGGCCAAATAGTTTCAACAGAAACTTGTAAGTATTCAGCAATAATTCGTTCATATTTTGGACAGTGTCGATATAAAGCATTTCTCAAAGTATCAGCTTGTAAGCCACTTGATCTTGATAGTGCCCTTAAGTTTCCACCTCTAATTTTAATTTCACCGACAACTCTTGATGGTGACCAATCTTGATCTTGTTCGCTCATTATGAGATCCTCTTCAGGTTAATTCTTTGCTATTGTAATGATTATCGGCATTACAATACGAAATGGTAAAATGTTACCACAAAAAGAATAACACATAAAAAAACGAAACAAAACTATAAAAACAAAAAAAATCTATAAAATGGAACAAAAAATGAAAGAAAACAATTTTAAAACGCTTAGCGAGCACGAAAAAACGAGCATTTTAACAAAAACAGGCGTAATAAATTTTAAAAATAGATTAACTTTATTATTAGAAGGACTTTCCGGTAATGCTTTTGCCAAAAAAGTTGGCATGTCAGAAGCTGTAATTCGAGATTATTTATCTGGTAAAACCTATCCATCATTAAATCGATTAGCAATCATTGCCCAAAAATGTGATGTACCTATTGAATGGTTAGCAACAGGAAAAGGAGAATGTCGTTTACTTAGTGATTCTATAGGTACAGAATCATTTCGTATTCCTTTTCATGACCTAAATAAAAATGTCAATCCATTATCACGAATTGATTCTATTCCTTTTGAAGTAAACTTAATTAAAAATCAAGGATGTAAAACTGAGGATTTAACTGCGATTTGGGCTAAAGGTGACAGTATGGATCCAACTATATCCAACCATGATATTTTGATCATTAATAAAGCATATTGTAAACCGATTGATGGTTATCTTTATGCTGTGCAATATGATGACCAAATTTGTGTTAAACGAATTCAAAATCAGGGGACTAACTTAGCTTTATTGTGTGATAATCCTAAGTACCCAACGATTTTGATTGATAAAAATTCGCCACAGAATTTCGAAATCATTGGGCATGTCATCTATTTATTAAAGGATTTTTAATAAAAAAACTATATAATATATTAATAACTCCGTCGCTAATTATTCGACTGAGTTATTAAAAGAATTATTAATTCGTAGTTTTCCTTTCTTATAAACTTTAAAATCAGTTTAAAAAAATGTGAAAAAGTTTGAGATTAACCCTATGTTTTAGCAAAAAGCCATCACGATTAAATAAACTGTTGCGGGTATAACTTTATGCTTTTTTATTGAGGTATGATAAAATTATCATAATTCTTAAGTCTACTATTTTGTTATTATGTCAAATGTAAATACATCCAAAAAAGTTGTTGTCGGCATGTCTGGTGGCGTTGACTCATCTGTTTCAGCTTATCTATTACAGCAACAAGGTTACCATGTTGTTGGCTTATTTATGAAAAATTGGGAAGAAGATGATACCGAGGAGTATTGTTCCGCATCAGTCGATTTAGCCGATGCTCAAGCCGTTTGTGATAAATTGAATATCAAATTACACACTATCAATTTTGCTGCTGAATATTGGGATAATGTTTTTGAACATTTTTTATCTGAATATAAAGCAGGTCGCACGCCAAATCCAGATATCTTATGTAATAAAGAGATCAAATTTAAAGCCTTTCTTGAATATGCAGCAGAAGATCTTGGCGCAGATTATATCGCAACAGGTCATTATGTACGCAAACGTGAAAGTAATGGCAAAGTTGAATTATTGCGAGGTGTGGATAACAATAAAGACCAAAGTTATTTTCTTTACACTCTAAATGAAGCTCAAATTAAGCAAAGCTTATTTCCAGTAGGTGAACTGGAAAAACCGAAAGTACGTGAAATCGCCCAACAATTAGGTTTAGCAACGGCGGCTAAAAAAGATTCTACAGGTATCTGTTTTATTGGAGAACGAAAATTCAGTGACTTTTTAGCGCGCTATTTACCTGCAAAGGGGGGAGCAATTCGCACGGTAGATGGTGAAATAATTGGAAAGCACCATGGACTTATGTATCACACATTAGGACAGCGTAAAGGCTTAGGGATTGGTGGTTTAAAACAAGCTGATGATACACCTTGGTATGTTGTAGATAAAGATTTACAAAATAATGAATTGATTGTTGCACAAGGACATGACCATCCTGCATTATTTTCTGATGGATTAATTGCTAGCCAATTACATTGGGTTGATCGTCAAGTTGTCAGCAAACCTTTTACATGTACCGTTAAAACACGTTATCGTCAGCAAGATATCGCTTGCCAAGTTAATCCTTTATCAGAAGATAAAATTGAAGTGATATTTACTCATCCTGTTGCTGCAGTAACGCCAGGACAATCAGCCGTATTTTATCAAGGAGAAGTATGTCTTGGTGGCGGCATCATTGAAGAGCGAATCATAGGTAGACAGGAGTTGTAAAATGGACAGCAAGTATCATCATATTGCTATTGCACTTGCAGGTGTTGCGCAAAGTGCATTATTAATTCCGCAATTAGCTAATTCAGGAATCTGTAATAGTACATTATACGAACGCTCGATAAAAAGTGTGTTTATCACCTCACCCAACACAACATTAGATGTTTATAATGGTATTTACAACATTAAAATAGGGTTACAAACACTGATTGAGCTACTTTCATCTGGACAAAAAGAACAGATGGAAATAATGCGTTATGTTTTTAGTTCTCTAAATATAACCAGTAAATTACTAAAAAATAATGATTCACTAAGTAAGATAGATCAACGATTAAAACACATTACCAGTCTTTATCCTGATTTAAGTGATGAAACAATTGGTGATAATATTGAAGATTTATCCTATTCATTGGCTGGAATTTATTCTGATATTGTCAGCCCTATATCCACCAAAATACAGATAACGGGTAAAGCCAAATTTCTACAGAATGCTTTTGTGCAGGCTAAAGTCAGAACTGCACTTTTGGGCTGTATTCGATCGGCCATCCTATGGTATCAAGTCGGTGGTAGTCGTTTACAGTTTTTGTTTCAGCGCAAACGTATTTGTGATGCAGCGCAACAGCTATTACAAACAATTAATACACCTTATTAACGTATATTTTATATTCGATATTTCAAAATAGTAACGGAGTTAAACCGATGGAATTATCTGCACTTACAGCCCTTTCGCCTATTGATGGCCGTTATGGAGAGAAAACAACACAATTACGTACCATTTTTAGCGAATATGGTTTATTAAAATACCGTGTTCAAGTTGAAGTCCGTTGGTTACAAAAATTAGCATCTCAAGAAAATATTCCTGAAGTTCCAGCATTAAGCCAATTAGCTACTGAGCATCTTAATCAAATCATTGAAAACTTTAATGAGCAAGATGCGAAGCGAATTAAAGAGATAGAAAGAACCACCAATCACGATGTGAAAGCGGTTGAATATTTTTTAAAAGAAAAAGTCAGTAGTAACGAAGAACTGCATGCTATCAATGAATTTATCCATTTTGCATGCACATCCGAAGATATTAACAATTTATCGCATGCGTTGATGCTAAAAACAGCCAGAGAAACGGTCTTACTACCCTATTGGCAACAACTAATTGATAAAATCACTTCTCAAGCAAAAGAGTATCGAGATTTACCGTTACTTTCCAGAACACATGGGCAACCGGCAACACCATCAACAATTGGTAAAGAGTTCGCCAATGTTGCTTATCGTCTGCAACGTCAATTTAAACAACTCCAATCGATTGAGATTTTAGGTAAAATTAATGGTGCAACAGGAAATTACAATGCACATATGGTTGCTTATCCACAAGTGGACTGGCATAAATTGAGTGAAGAATTTGTTTGCTCATTAGGATTAGAATGGAATCCTTATACCACACAAATTGAACCACATGACTATATTGCCGAATTTTTTGATTGTGTTGCCCGTTTCAATACCATTGTAATTGACTTCGATCGGGATGTATGGGGCTATATTTCATTAAATCATTTTAAACAAAAAACCGTTGCTGGTGAAATTGGTTCATCAACAATGCCACATAAAGTCAATCCAATAGATTTTGAAAATTCAGAAGGTAACTTAGGCATTGCTAACGCGATCATGAACCATTTAGGCAGTAAATTACCAATTTCTCGTTGGCAACGTGATCTTACCGATTCAACCGTTTTACGCAATCTAGGTGTTGGGATTGGTTATGCCGTTATTGCTTATCAATCAACGTTAAAAGGATTAAATAAACTTGAAGTAAATCAAAGCTATTTGCTTGAAGAACTTAATCGTAATTGGGAAGTGTTAGCGGAACCGATACAAACTGTGATGAGACGTTATGGGATTGAAAAACCATACGAAAAATTAAAAGAGCTAACTCGCGGCAAACGTGTCGATGCTCAAGGTATGCAACTGTTTATTGAATCGTTGGATTTACCTGAGGAAGAAAAAGCACGTTTAAAACAGTTAACACCTGCTAATTATATTGGCTTTGCGACCAGTTTTGTCGATAAGTTATAATGTTTACTGCTCATTAAGTATAACAACAATTGTGCTAAGGATTGATTATCAATAATTATCCTTAGCGCTATAAAAATAACAGAGTTAACCAAACAAAAAGCCTCATTTATAAAATTAGGAAAATGAATTGAAGATTCGTATTGCAACAAGGAAAAGCCCATTAGCGTTATGGCAAGCTAATTTCGTTAAACAAAATCTATTATTAGCACATAAAGATTTAACGGTTGAACTTATTCCAATGGTGACTCAAGGTGATATTATACTTGATAGTCCATTATCAAAAATTGGTGGAAAAGGTCTTTTTGTTAAACAGTTAGAACAAGCAATATTAAATAATGAAGCAGATATTGCGGTTCACTCAATTAAAGACATTCCCGCTCAGTTCCCTGAAGGTTTGATGCTAGCAACTATTTGCCAAAGAGATGAGGTTCGAGATGCATTTGTTGCTAATAAATATACCAATCTAAATGATTTACCTGAAAGTGCAATTGTTGGTACATCAAGTTTACGGCGCCAATGTCAGTTGCGCAGTCATTTTCCCCATTTAATAATTAAAGATCTTCGTGGTAATGTAGGCACACGTCTCAATAAATTGGATGATGGGCAATATGATGCCATAATTCTGGCGTCAGTCGGTTTAAAACGTTTATCTTTAGAACACAGAATTACTCAATACATAGATACAGATTTAATGTTGCCCGCTGTTGGGCAAGGCGCGATTGGCATTGAAAGTCGCACTGACGATAAACAAATATTGGACATTATTTCAGTTCTTGATGATAAAAAAAGTCGAGTTTGTATCCAAGCCGAAAGAGCAATGAATAACGCCTTACAAGGTGGATGCCAAGTACCTATTGCGGGTTATTGCCGGCTGAATAATGATGAATTATTTTTACAAGGTCTGGTGGGTCGTGTTGACGGTTCAAAAATAATTAAACAACAGATAACAGGTTTTATAAACGAAGCCGAATCTTTAGGTGAAAAGCTTGCTAAACAGTTATTAAATCAAGGTGCAGATTTAATTCTAACGGAATTATTAGACGCATGATTTTTGTAACCAGACCCTCTCCGGAAGGTGAAAAATTAAGTGAGTTATTTAACCAAGCCAATCTACCTGCGCAACATTTGCCATTTTTTAAAATTTCACAAGGTCGTGACATTCTACAGTTACAGCATCAGTTAAACCAGCTATTACCCCAAGATATCGTGATAGTGGTTTCCCCCCAAGTAACTCATGCCATTAATCAGTGTTTTACCCATTTGACCTTGCCAAAAAACATTAGTTATTTTGCAATAGGCAAAAAATCTGCACAATTATTTAAGCAATTCACCGAAATTGAAGTTAATTATCCTGATAGAGAAGACAGTGAAGGATTATTAGTGTTACTTCAACAACAATCAGTAAAACAACGAAACATTTTAATCTTATGTGGTAACTCAGGTCGACCATTACTGGCACAAACGCTAAGGTCTCGCCAAGCCAAAGTAAAATTGATTGAGTGTTATTCTCGCACTCCCATAATCTACCAACCTGATATCTTATCTGAGCATATCTCACAACAACTCATTATTATTACCAGTATTGAGCACCTAAACCAACTTGAATCCTATAGCAGTGATGAACACAAAAAACAAAGTCGTTTACTGGTAACCAGTCAAAGGATTTTTACAAAAGCTAAAGAGTTAACATGGCAAAATGTTTTATTAATAAATAGTGCGGATAATCAAACTGTCTTTAATGCTGTAAAACAACACTTCCCTACCCCGTTATAATAAATTTAATAACGTTGAAAAATACTTTTCGCTTATTCGTTTAAATAGTAATAGTGAAGATGGTTATTTATTTTAAAAAATTTTATTGAATAAAATTTTAATTTATTAAAAGTAATAGCAAAGCTAGGTTAAAAAAAGTTATTATGATCGTTTGTTAATTCAAATAGCAAATTTTATTTAAAACTATAATGACTCTATGTCATAATATTGTTAATTATATCAATGCTAAATGAGGTCAGTTATGCCATTACGATATTATGGTGCCAATGCCACACTTTCTACCATCAGCACCTCTTCATTTAGCCAATCTTCCACTATCACTACTTTAGATAAAGCGAAAAAGACTATGAAAGAAGATAATAGAACATCAACAACCGCCCAATCTAGTCCAACAGTTGAAAAAAAAGTTGCATCATCTAATAATGTCAATAAAGCACCTGTATCAAAACTATCCCTTTTAGCTATTGCGCTAACTCTTGGTCTTGGAGGTTTTGTTTTTTATCACGGTCATACACAAGTTGAAAACCAAAAAAAGACGATTGCTAGTTTACAAACAGAATTAGCTAATTTAAAGCAAACCACCAAAGATAGTATTATTCACGATTTACAAAATAACATTACGCAAGCGGTAAACAAACAGAATCAACAATTTGCAACATTAGAGCAACGAGTTGATGATCAATTGACTGAACAACAAAAAGCACAACAACAGTTAACTAATCAGATTAATGATGCATCAAAACTTAATGAGCAAAATATTTATAACCTTAATGAACGCTTATCGTCCATGTCGGCAACAAATTACAGTGTCTGGTTAATTTCTCAAGCTAATTATTTAGTGCATTTAGCTGGTAGAAAAATCTGGAATGAGCACGATTATGTGACCGCTCGGTTATTGTTAAAAAATGCTGATGCAAGTCTTGCACAAGCAAATGATCCAAGTTTAATACCAGCAAGACAGGCAATTAATGAAGATATTAATTCACTGTCTCAGGTGAGTTTTATTGATTATGATGGCATTATCATGAATTTGGTTGGACTTTCAGAATCACTCAATGAATTACCTTTAGTTGGTAATTATAAACAAATAGATTTAGGCATGACGCAACATGATGATGCCGTTGCCTCAACCCAAACAGAACCGTCAAATTCCCATACAACCAGCGCGCAAGACGTGAATTTGGGAGCTGATTCTGATATGGCTCATAATGATAAGCAAAGTATTACTTCATCAATTTCAGATTGGTCCAGTAATTTACTGACGAATACAAAAAACTTTATGGCTAAATTCATTACCATCGAAAACCTCGATGAAAAAGAAAATAACTTCAAAACCTGTTTGTCTAAAGCAGGCTTAGATGAAAAACAGATGCTTAGATGCCAAATTTTTAAAGAACCATTGACGTTAGAACAATCACTTTATCTTCGAGAAAATATTCGTTTTCGTCTTTTAATTGCTGCTCAAGCAGTACCTCGACATCAAGATTTAATCTATCAAAGGGCACTTAGTGATGCTTTACTTTGGGTGAGTGCTTATTTTGATAGTAACGCACCAAGTGTTAAAGCTTTCTTAGATGACCTTGACAATTTGCTCAACCAATCGATTAGTGACCAATCTGTACCTAACAAACTCGAAAGTGTCAGTGAGTTAGAAAAACTGATGCAAACTCGTGTTCATTTAATGTTGGCACAATAGGAGAATAATGATGCTTAAAATATTAATTATTTTCTTAGTGCTAGTGGGTGGATTTTTTCTAGGGCCATTATTACAGGGTCATCAAGGCTCAGCCGTTTTTGAGGTCGCCAATTATAGAATCAGTATGTCATTTATATCCTTTGTGATCTTAGAATTACTGGGTTTACTTTGTTTATACATTTGCTATTGGTTCTTTGAGAAAATCTTTAATTCCAAAACAATGTTGGGCAACTGGTTGCGCTCAAAATCACCTAGAAAATCAGCTAAACGACTTGAGCAAGCACAGCTTTCATTACTTGAAGGGGATTATAAACAAGCCAGTAAATTTTTTATGAAGAGTGCCAAAGCCTCAACCAATACAGCTTTATCGTTCTTACTTGCTGCCCAAACGCAAATTGACAATGATGAAGTAATTCCAGCTAATCAATCGTTAGAACAAGCAGCTAAACATTGTCAACCGAACGAATTATTTGCTTTTCAATTAGTGCAAATCCGTTTGCAAATTAAAAACCGTGAGTATGATGCAGCACGAGCAACAATTGAAACTTTATTAAATGAGAAACCTCGTAATCCAGAAGTGTTAAGGCTTGCTGATCAAATCTATTATGATACACAAAATTATCAAGCAATCATTGACCTTATGCCAGCTATGTATAAAGCAGGAGCATTTAGTGAGTCGCAATTAGACCAATTTAAACAAGTTGCCTATGTAAGTCGTATCAAGCAATTATCAACCGATAGTGATCCGTTAGCCTTAATAAAATGGTGGAATTCACAACCTAAGGCGATTGTTAATAATGTTGCCTATAAAAGAGCGATGGCAAATTATCTTAATCAATTAGGGCAAACGGCTGAAGCAGATAAAATCCTCAGAACGATTAACAAATTAGAATTGAAAGAAAGAACATAAAAAAACAGGGCATTTGCCCTGTCTTTTTTTGTTCCTATTTATCATTAAACCAAGAAATACCGAATGACCGCCATAGAGCACATACCAACAACAACAATCCACATTAAATTTTTAGTCAAAATGGCAATCAACGTAGTTGGTATAGCCGCTAAACAATACTCAATGTTAAAAACAGGGAATTCGCCTTGTTTGGCAATAAAGAGATTTTGCACAAAAAGAGCCGTTAAAATACATAAAGGTACATAAGATAAGAATCGGATAACGATTTCAGGCAATTGCACTTTTCGTACTAATATAAATGGAATTACTCTCGGCAGCCAAGTAACAAGCCCACACCCTAAAATAATCAATAAACTGTATGTGGTCATGCTTTACGCTCCATTGCAACGCCCATAAAACAACCTGCGAATGTGCTGATAAGTATAGCCATTTCAGAAGAAATAAATCGTAATAACAGTACCAATAAAACACTCACCGTTAACATCGCAATAACTCGATTTCTTAAACGTTTAGTTTTATCGCCAATTAACTGTAAATACAAAAGCCCGATAAACATAGCCACTAAAGCGTAATCTAACCCAAATTTTGTTGGATCGGGTAACCACTCACCAATTAGGGCACCAATGAAACAGGATAAAATCCAAGTAATATAAGCGGTTAAATTTAGTCCATGCATCCATGCAGCATTAATAGGCTCTTTATTAGCAATTGCATTCATTGCCACGGCAAAACTCTCATCGGTTAATAAGCTACCAATCCCAATATTGTTAAGTAAGGAGTATTTTCGAAAAGTCGGTGCGGTTGCCATACTCATTAAAAAATGGCGAGAATTGACTAAAAATACGGTAAAAATAATAGCTGAAATAGGTGTAGCAACTAACATTAATCCAGAAACAATAAATTGTGAAGCTCCAGCATAAATAATTACGGCCAATAAAGTGATTTCTAATACAGATAGATGTGCGGATTTGCCAACAACACCAGCAGCAATACCGATACCAATATAACCTAATAAAGTTGGGATACAAGCGTAAACACCATCTTTAAATGTTAATGACATGTTCTTTCCTTAATATAAGAACTGTACAACTAATGAATAATTATAATTTTTTGTAAAAAAGTTTCAGGTTAAGCAGACGTTTCAGTATATTTTTTAATTAATCTTAACTTAGCATAAACTTATACCAACTAAATAGTCTGCATAATAATATGAGACAAACTATCGTTAAAGTTTGTTATAATATCGCCAAACTCGTCTTTATGACAATAAAATAACTTAATATTAATTAAAGTGGCAATCAAATATATGTATACTGGAACGCTATTTATTATCTCGGCGCCAAGTGGTGCAGGTAAATCAAGTTTAATTCGAGCTTACTTAGAGCAAGAGGATCATCATCCTGCTAAAGTTTCTATTTCTCATACCACGCGTAATCCAAGACCAGGAGAATTACATGGCACACATTACTATTTTGTCGATCACAAACATTTTGAGTCATTAATTGATGAGCAAGCATTTGTAGAATACGCTCATGTGTTTGAAAACTATTATGGAACCTCTAAAGCTGAGATTGAACAGAGCTTGTTACAAGGTATTAATGTATTTTTAGATATTGATTGGCAAGGAGCACAACAAGTAAGGGAAAAAATGCCACAAGCAAAAAGCATTTTCATTTTACCACCATCACTCAAAGAGCTTGAAAATCGCCTAATTAAACGAGGTCAAGATGATGCAACTGTTATTAATAAAAGAATGCAAAAAGCCCAAGCTGAAATTTCACATTATAATGAATATGATTACATTATCATTAATGATGATTTTGAATGTTCTTTAAATGCATTAAATTCTATTATCAACGCAGCCAGTTTAGAGCAACCAAAACAAGCCTTAGCCAATCAACAATTACTCAAGGAATTGCTTGCTGAATAATTAATTATCGATCTGCACTAAATCACTAAATAGAGTTAGATAATTATTTGCATTAATTATTAGAGTGTTGCAGAGGAGTCACAATAGTAATTTTACAAAACTATAAACCTTAGTTATGTAAAAAAGTTGATGTAAAAAATTAGTCGATCGCCGATATGAATCGGCGATTTTATGAGTCAATAAAATTAGTTACCTAATGCTTTATCCGCCTGATCATTTTGAATGAGTTCAATTTTATAGCCATCTGGATCTTCAATAAAAGCGATGATAGTTTTACCACCTTTAACGGGCCCCGCTTCACGTGTAACTTTACCCCCCGCTTGTTTTACATCATTACACATTTTAGCAACATCATCCACACCAATGGCAATATGCCCAAAAGCATCACCATGATTATATTGCTCTGTACCCCAATTGTAGGTAAGTTCTATAACTGAACTGGAAGTTTCATCACCATAACCAACAAATGCGAGAGAATATTTATATTCTGTATTTTCACTGGTTCTTAATAGTTTCATTCCCATTACACGAGTATAAAAATCAATAGCACGTTGTAAATCTCCAACTCGAATCATAGTATGTAATATACGCATTGCTTTATTGTTCCTTTTAATAGTTAACTGCACCAACTGATTTTATCTGTTAGCGATTATACAGGCAAATATTTTATATTTAGATTAGAGTTTGATTTAGAAATTGCATTGAAGAGAAGTAATTAATGGTTAACTTGGAGAGATTATTATGCTAATAGCATAACTCAAATTTAAACTTCAACTTTCGCTCACTTATTAAGCAAGCGAAAGTTAAGATTAATAGCTTTTAACCTATTGATTATTATAGGAACTACCATAACGTGGAGAGGCGCTTATTTGTTTACCATTACTTACTAAACGAACATGTTGGCCTGTATAAAATTCATTAGGGGAGCCTTTTTGCACGATAACAATATTACCGCCGTTTTCTCGCTCAATTTCTAACTCGACAGCATTTGTTTGGCTAGTTTTATCTTCAATTGCACTACCAATTACTGCACCACCAATAGCGCCTGTAGCAATAGCTAACGCTCTACCAGTACCATTACCAATGGTATTACCTAACACACCGCCAATCACAGCACCACCTAGTGAGCCTACAACGTTTTCATTTTTACCATTTGTAGCATTGGTCTGAATTTTGACTGGACGTACAGATACAATAGTACCGTAACTAACTTGTTGAACTTGTTTTGCTTGATCAGTTGTATAGACATCACCTGAATATATATCACTATTGGTGCAACCAGAGAGAAGTGAAACTAAGATAGCTGCTGTGACAATTTTTTTCATAATTTATTCCTCATATTATTGAGCATGAGCAAGCTCATACATTTTAAGCATAATATTCTTTTACAAAAACGACAATATGCTTTTCATTATTTTATCAAATGATAATACTATTTATTATCAAGTTGAGTTATACTCAGCTCAATAGTTTATCTACCATACAATTAGTATATGAAACGGTTATTTTTTCATTTAATATTATCAGTTATGATATCCGCCTGTCATAATATAAACTAATAACAGAAATTAAAAAAGCAATAGCCTAATCAATAAATGCTACTTGCTTGTCTAATGAAGTAAACAACAATTTACATTAACCCGACAACTTTGCAATGCAAACGAGTCCAGTAGATTAATTTATAGGCATAACTAACATAATGAAAACTATCGAAATTGACGAAGAATTATACCATTTTATCGCATCACAAACAAAACATATTGGTGAAGATGCATCCAGTATTTTGCGACGTTTATTAAAAATAAATCAACCCGTTAAAGCTAAGACTAACATTGTTTCTCAACCTGAAACTCAATATACATTATTTAATGATTTATTAGATAGTGATTTGTTTATTAACGAAAAGTCAATCATTAGCCGTTTTATATTACTACTTGGCGCACTTTATAACTATAATCCCGCCCTTTTTTCGATAGCGGCCACTTCTTTACATGGTAGTAAACGACAATATTTAGCAAAAGATAAAAAATCTTTAGAAACATCAGGTAAAAATACCAAGCCTCGCGAAGTTATCGGAACACCTTATTGGGTTATTAGTAATACTAATACGGCTAGAAAAATGTATATACTAGAATCAATAATGAGTGATATGGGCATTTCAGAAAGTATGATAAACCAAGTTATTAATATTTTTTCAGCACAAATAAAATAAAACATTCACTATATATATTAAATAGCTAACAATTGCTAACATAAATATAAATTTGGATGTAGATATAAAATTTTGGAAAAAGGAGTATAAAATGGCAAATCACAGCCGAGCAGGATTATTAGCAAAGCCAGCCGATTTGATTAATGTTGAAACTTTGAAAAATAATTATTATCAGATTAGCCCTAACCCAGAAAATGCCAGTCAATTAGTGATTTTTGGCACCTCAGGTCATCGAGGTAGTGCAAATAAAGGTACATTTAATGAGGCGCATATTTTAGCTGTTGCTCAAGCAATCGCCGAATACCGTAAAGCCAACAATGTCACAGGCCCGTGTTTTATTGGTCAAGATTCACATGCTCTGTCCGAATTAGCTTTAAAATCCGTGCTTGAAGTTTTCGTTGCAAACGAGCAAACGGTAATTATCGCGCGTGATTGGGGATATACGCCGACACCGGTTATTTCACATGCCATTCTGACATTTAATCAAGATAAACAATCACAACTTGCCGATGGTATTGTCATTACCCCTTCACATAACCCCCCTGAAGATGGTGGTATAAAATATAATCCTACTAATGGTGGACCGGCTGATACCGATATTACGAAACAGATAGAAGATCGCGCTAATGAATTACTCAAAAACAACCTTAATGGTGTAAAGCGTGTTACGTTAGAAAAAGCACTTAATTCATCTTATATTCATACCAAAGAATATGAAACAGATTATGTTAATGATCTGGAAAATATTTTAGATTTGGCATTAATTAAATCCTCAAATTTAAATATAGGTGTCGATCCATTAGGTGGTGCGAGTGTCACTTATTGGCCGCGTATTGCTGAAAAATATGGTATAAACCTCAATATTGTTAATAATAAAATTGACCCGACTTTTAGTTTTATGCATTTGGATCATGATGAAGTGATTAGAATGGATTGCTCCAGCCGATGGGCAATGGCGGGTTTATTAGAGTTAAAAGATAAGTTTGATTTAGCATTTGGTAACGATACGGATTCTGACCGTCATGGAATTGTAACGCCTAAAGGATTAATGAACCCTAACGCTTATCTTTCAACTTGCGTTAACTATCTTTTCCAAAATCGCCCACAATGGAATAAAGATATTGCTATTGGTAAAACATTGGTCACCAGTTCAATGATAGATCGCGTAGCAAATAGCCTTAATAAAACATACTTAGAGTACCCTGTAGGTTTTAAATGGTATGCTGATGCGCTTTATAACGGCAAATTAGGATTCGCGGGTGAAGAGAGCGCGGGCGCATCGTTTTTAAGAACAAACGGCAAAGTTTGGACAACAGATAAAGACGGTATTATTCTTTGTTTGCTTGCTGCGGAAATGACAGCTAAAATCGGCAAAAATCCTCAAGAACAATACCAAGAACTTGAAGCCAAATTTGGGATATCTTATTATGGACGAATTCAAGCTCCTGCAACGTTTAGTGAAAAACAAAAACTATCTAAACTTGATGCAAGTCAGTTAACCACTGACAAACTTGGAGGAGAAAAGATAACTCAGTGCTTAACCACAGCACCCGCTAACAATGCACCAATCGGTGGACTAAAAGTTATCACAGAAAATGGTTGGTTTGCCGCTCGTCCATCAGGTACGGAAGATGCTTATAAAATCTATGCTGAAAGCTTTATCAGTAATGATCATTTGGCGACTTTACAGAAAGAAGCTCAAGAAATCGTAGCCAAGGCAATAAAATAACCATATCAATGACGGTTATTTACCCTCCCAAAAAAAGAAAAAATAGCAGTCGTTATGGCTGCTATTTTGTTTTTATAAAAAGCATTTCTAATTATTTTTTTCAGTAAAATTATTAGAAATCCTTGTAATTAAAGTTACCATTAAAAAGATCATTCTGAACACTTTGAATTATTATTTTTTGCGTTGGAACAATAAGGTGTTTATTGAAATGAAAGAACCTGACAAAGAATTTGGATAATTTTAAAAAGATTGCAACTTTTATTGAGAGTTATAAATTATCGTATTATTAATTATAAAAATTTAATATTAGCCTAATGAATTATTTATATAACCGATTTTTAAATTATTATTCTTAAAAAATTACTCTTTATATTTCAAATATCTCGTTAACCTGTATTAAAATATTGCAATCTTGATATTTTAAAAATATTTAGTCGGCTTCTCCTGGTATTTTTTCGTTTTCACCAATTTGAATAACTTCTGCAGCCGTTTTACCATCAATTTTGCTTTTGATAATCTCTTGTTTCTTTTTCTCATCACCCGCTGCTTCAATAACTGAATTAATCATAATTCTACCAATTGAGAGATTAAATGATTGTAACTGTTCGCCTTGAAGTTCATTTACCATCTCAGAAATCGATTTTTGTAGATTTTCTGAAGATGATGCATCAATGGTTTTATCACCACAACCTGTTAATAATACTACTGAAATTAACGCAATTAATGACTTTCTCATTTCCTATTTCCATTTATCCTTATAATATACTGATTACGAGTTAATATTATAGATAATTTGATTACAGATCAAATTATTTACGCAAAAAAATAACTTGAAAACTCATTAATTTAATTAAATTTTTTAAATTATAATTTGGTAGGGTTATCCATTAAAACGGTAACGTTAAGATAGACTAAGTTACATTAGCAACCAATCCATTAAAAATAGACAAAACCAATTGCAACGAAAGAATTTTACTGAATGATAATGTTATGCATAAAAAAGAATTTTTGTAAAAAATATTCAGGAGTCTATACCGTTTCATTTTTAATCTTCAATTCAATATTTAAGTATGAATCATAGTTAAAGCAAAGAAAGATAAAAAATACAGTGTTGTAGTACTATTGATTAAAGGGACTTAAGAAGTCCCTTTAGTTTTGATAAATTTAAATGATGACAAGCGATATCTATTTTAAAATGCCTAAAATCAAACTACCCTAGAAAAGAGATATAATAAAATTATACCCCAGCTCGATAGTTAGGCGGCTCTTTGGTAATTAAAACATCATGTACATGGCTTTCTTTCATACCTGCGCCAGTGATGCGATAGAATTTCGATTTAGTGCGTAATTCATCAATGGTTGCACAACCCGTTAATCCCATACAAGAACGTAATCCTCCCATTTGTTGGTGGATGATTTCTTTTAAGAAACCTTTATAAGCAATACGTCCTTCGATGCCTTCTGGTACAAGTTTATCAGCAGCATTATCCGTTTGGAAATAGCGATCGGAGGATCCTTTGGCCATTGCACCAAGCGATCCCATACCACGATAAGATTTATAAGCTCGACCTTGGAACAATTCAATTTCGCCAGGAGCTTCTTCAGTGCCTGCAAACATAGAACCGACCATAACACAAGCGGCACCCGCAGCTATGGCTTTGGCTATATCTCCAGAAAAACGGATGCCACCATCGGCAATAACTGGAATATTGTGCTTTTGTGCCATCTCAACAGCATCCATAATTGCACTAATTTGTGGTACACCCACGCCAGTAACAATACGAGTAGTACAAATTGAACCTGGACCTATCCCAACTTTAACGGCATTAACGCCTGCATCAATAAGTGCTTTAGCACCCTCTGCTGTAGCGACATTACCTCCAATAATTTGTAGATCAGGATAGGCTTTTCGTGCTTGACGAATACGCTCTAACACACCCTCAGAGTGACCATGTGATGAATCAATTAATAACACATCGACGCCAGCTTCAACTAATGCGGCAATACGTTCTTCATTTCCTGCCCCCGCACCCACTGCGGCTCCCACACGCAAGCGCCCTTTTTCATCTTTACATGCATTAGGTTTTTGTTCAGCTTTATTATAATCTTTGACAGTAATCATACCTTTAAGATGAAATTTCGAATCAACAACTAACACTTTTTCGACGCGATGTTCATGCATTTTTTTTAAAACAATTTCACGTTGTTCGCCTTCTTTTACCGTAACTAAACGTTCTTTCGGAGTCATTACCGCAGTAACGGGCAGTGATAAATCAGTTGCAAATCGAACATCTCGTGCAGTAATAATACCCACTAATTCTTGTGACTCAGTCACAACAGGAAAACCAGCAAATCCATATTCTTTCGCTAAATCGATTACTTGTTTGATAGTGGCTGTTGGTAAAACAGTTACCGGATCTTGCACAATCCCGCTTTCATGTTTTTTCACTCGTCTTACATGATTAGCTTGGTTCTCAATCGACATATTTTTATGGATAAAACCAATTCCACCTTCTTGCGCAAGTGCAATGGCTAAATCAGATTCAGTAACAGTATCCATTGCTGCTGAAAGCATTGGAATATTTAGTTTAATGGTTTGGGTAAGTTGCGTACTGATATCAGCAGTATTCGGTAAAACAGTGGAATGGGCTGGGACTAATAACACGTCATCAAACGTGAGGGCTTCTTTTACTATACGAGACATGACAATATTCACCATTGAGTTGAGTTGTTGATAAAATATTGCCGATGCATTCTACTCACTTTTGCGCAAAAAGACCAGCGGTATTTAAGAAAAATTCCTTAGCAGAATTATCCACTAAGGAAAAAATAAAAATTTGGTAAATTAGATAAATATATTGATCACTAAACAACCTACTAATCCACACACCGAAATGACCGTTTCTAGCAAAGACCACGATTTCATGGTTTCGGTAATGCTAAGGTTAAAATATTCTTTAAATAACCAAAATCCAGGATCATTAACATGAGAAAACACCACGCTACCTGCTCCAGTCGCAATCACCATCAATTCCGGACTCACGCCTGTGGAAGCGATTAATGGAAATACAATGCCACCAGCAGTTAATGCCGCAACCGTTGCCGAACCAAGAGCTAATCGCAATAATGCAGCAATTAACCAAGCCATAATAAGTGGTGATATATTAGATGCATGCATCATCTCTTCAATATAAAATTTAACGCCACTATCAACTAAAACTTGTTTAAAGGCGCCACCGCCACCAATAATCAATAACATCATGGCGATGATTTTAATTGAATCCGCTAAAGTCGTATTAATTTGAGCCATTGAACGACCACGGAAAATGCCAAAGGTAAACACCGCGACAATAACTGAAATCAATGTAGCGATAATTGGATCACCAAAGAATTCAACATAAGGCAGAATCAAATGCCCTTTTGGTAAAGTCATTTCACATACCGCTCGAATTGACATGAGTACAACCGGAATTAAAGCAGTAAATACACTGACAACAAAACTTGGCATCTGTTCATCAGTAAATTGTTTTGAATTATACAATCCGTCTTCAATCGGGTGATTAATGGCTCGTATAAAAGGCATTTTGGCAAGTACAGGGCCTGCTAAAATTACAGTTGGAATACCTATGATAGTACCGTAAAGTAAAGTGCGCCCCATATCAGCTTTAAATATTTCGGCGATAGCAGTTGGGCCAGGGTGAGGAGGTAAAAAACCATGAGTAACAGATAAAGCCGCCGCCATAGGAATACCAATATATAATGGGGAGATACGAAGGGTTGCTGCAATGGTTAATACAAGCGGTAGCAATAAAACAAAACCTACTTCATAAAATAAGGCAAAACCAACGATAAAACCCGTTAGGGTAACAGCCCATTGTATTTTTTTATCACCAAATGTATTAATTAACGTTGTTGCAATGCGTTGTGCGCCACCACAATCCGCTAATAGTTTGCCCAGCATGGCACCAAAACCCATAATTAATGCTAAGCTACCCAGTGTTCCTCCTACTCCATTTTTTATGGATTGAACCACTGCCATTACGGGCATACCTTCCATGATACCAACACTTAAGGCAACAAGAATCAAGGCAATAAAACCATTGACGCGTAGCGGCAACATTAAGACAAGTAATAAAGCTACGCCTATAGCTATAATGATTAACGGCATGAATATTTCCTCTAGAATAATCAGATATGTTATCGGTAACATTCGGAATTATAGAGGAAAAATAAAAAAAATAATGGAAAAAATGTCTAAAATGAGAATTAGATCACATTTTACAAATTTAAGGTTTTTTGGGCTGTCAAAATGTAATTAACATCAATGTTTGATCCCAACTTAAATTCATTTTTGAGTATGTGATATTCCATGCCTATGATATCTTCAACTTCCAATTTCGCTTGTTCTACCCAATTCATTAATTCTGATGGACGAATGAATCGGTTAAAATCATGAGTCCCTTTTGGTACCATTCGAGCGATGTATTCTGCGCCATAAATTAGCAATAATTTAGCTTTGTGATTACGATTTATAGTGGATAAAAAGAGTTTGCCATTCGGTTTAAGTAGCGTTGCACAAGCTTGGATAATCGAAAATGGATCCGGCACGTGTTCTAATAATTCCATACAAGTAATTACATCATAATGAGCGGGATGTTCTTTAGCATGATCTTCAACGGTTTGCTTTTGGTAACTAATAACTAAGTTATTTTCTTTTGCATGAAGCTGGGCAACTGCCAGTGATTCATCTGCCAGATCAATCGCTGTAACATCAGCGCCAAATTTAGCAAGACTTTCGGATAGAATGCCTCCCCCACAGCCTACATCTAACACTCGTTTGTTTTCTAAACAACCTACCTGTTGTTTAATATAATCCACACGTAAAGGGTTGATAATATGGAGAGGTCTGCATTTACCATTTGGATCCCACCACTGAGCTGCTAACTGAGAAAATTTACTTATTTCATTGAAATCAATATTTTGTGTCATGGGATCTTATTTATCCAAAAATTTAATTAATCAGACTCTATTTTATGTCATGGCCGGCATGAATAAAAGAATAAAATTAAATGCAATATCAATAAAATACGACTGAGTGATGAGTATATTTAAAATAAAACTTTTATATAATCAACTTAATAAGGTTTATTACAATAAATAATTCTAATGTTAAAATAGACAGTCACATTAAAATTTATAATGAATTCTTGTTTCCCCTTGTATTTCATGGCATGATTTGCAATTTTATGCTTTTAATAAAGTAATGGTTAGACATTAATTAAAGCGACAATTAAATTATTATTTTGAGGGCAAGGTAAATATTCATGAGTACAGGTACTATGAAAAAAAATCACTCTCAGTGGAGCTCACGCATGGGATTCATGCTTGCTGCGGCTGGTTCTGCTGTTGGGTTAGGAAACATTTGGAAGTTTCCATATATGGCGGGTGAAATGGGGGGTTCAGCATTTGTGTTGACCTATTTACTGTTTATGTTTTTAATTGGCTTGCCTATTTTGGTCTTAGAATGGTTAATTGGTCGTCGTGGACAAAAAAATCCAATTCATACTATGGAAGATGTGGCTGTTTCTGAAGGCCGTTCTAAAGCTTGGAAATGGGTAGGTATAATTGGTGTACTCGGTTCATTTTTAATTCTTTCATTTTATAGCGTGATTGGTGGCTGGGCGACTGATTATATCTTTTTAGCAATAAAAGGGACATTTAATGGTGTTGATGGTGCAGGCACAGGTCAAATCTTTAAAAATTTTCTTGATAACGTTGACAGCCTATTAATATGGCATACCGTTTTTATGGCGGCTAATACTCTTATTGTTGCTTTGGGCGTTGGTGCTGGTTTAGAGCGATCGTGTAAAATCATGATGCCAGGCTTAGGCATATTGCTATTGGTATTGGTTGGTTATGCCGCTTATGTGAGTGGTCCATCTTTCGGTCAAGCATTTAAATTCTTATTTACCCCAAATCTGTCAGCGCTAAATGGCACCGCAATTTTAGCAGCATTAGGTCATGCGTTTTTTAGCTTATCATTAGGTATGGGCATAATGATGGCATACGGTTCTTACCTTGGTAAAGATGTAAATTTACTATCAACCGCGCGTACTGTGGTGATTTTAGATGTAATAGTAGCAATGCTATCGGGTATGGCGATATTCCCACTCGTCTTTGCCAACGGTTTAGAAGCGGGTTCCGGTCCTGGGCTTATTTTTGTTACACTTCCAATTGCCTTTGGTAATATGGCTGGAGGAGCTATTTTAGGTTGTTTATTCTTTATTTTCTTAACTTTTGCTGCGTTAACTTCTTCAATATCATTGCTTGAACCAACAGTTGAACTATTAGAAGAAAAAACCCATATGGGACGTAAAACAGCAACAGTGGTAAGCAGTGTTTTCATCTGGGCATTAGGTATCGCTTGTATTTTGTCATTTAATGAATGGTCAAACGTAAAATTATTTGATAAAAATATTTTTGATTTACTGGATTATTTAACGAGTAAAATCATGTTACCTGTTACCGGTTTAGGTACGGTAGTGTTTGGAGCATGGATGATGAATCAAAAACGTATCCGTGAAGAGTTAAACTTAAATGACTTTTGGTTCAATATTTGGACGGTATTATCTCGATTTATTGTTCCTGTTGCGGTGATTTTGATTCTTATTTATGGATTTATTTAAATAATAACAAAATTATATAATACCTATATTATAAGCCTTGATATCCATCAAGGCTTTTTTACACCCCTTATTTAACAAAAAACAGACAAACAATTAATAAATTTTACTAACTTGTATTGAAATCCTATTTTTTATTCCCATATAGCAATACAACAATAAATCAAACCATTATATTAATATTATTCAGTAAATATTAACGACTAAAGCTGCATAATAAATCGATAAAAATCATATAGTTTTGTCGATAATAACGTTATGCAGCAGATAGCGTGAATTGAATTAACTAAATATAGTAGAGGAACTAGTCAATGAGTAAGCAAGGCACTGAAACTCGTGGATTTCAATCTGAAGTTAAACAAATTCTACATTTAATGATCCATTCTTTATATTCCAATAAAGAAATCTTTTTAAGAGAACTAATTTCCAATGCATCTGATGCAGCCGATAAACTTCGTTTCAAAGCATTAGAAAACCCAGATTTATATGCAGGTGACGGCGAACTTGGTGTGCGCATTTGGGTAAACAAAGAAGCAGGTACCCTATCAATTTCTGATAATGGTATTGGTATGACACGTGATGAAGTCATTGAAAACTTAGGAACCATTGCAAAATCAGGCACTAAAGCATTTTTAGAATCCATTGGAAGCGTTCAGGCTAAAGATAGCCAATTAATCGGTCAATTCGGGGTTGGTTTTTACTCTGCCTTTATTGTTGCCGACAAAGTTACAGTGAGAACCCGTGCAGCAACCGCCAAAGCTGACCAAGCCGTTATGTGGGAATCAGCGGGAGAAGGTGAATATACCATTTCAGATGATAATAAAGAAACTCGCGGTACCGAAATCACTTTACATTTGAAAGAAGATGAAAAAGAGTTTTTAGATGATTGGCGTCTACGTTCCATTATCAGCAAATATTCTGATCACATTTCATTACCTGTTGAAGTGCAAACCACTGACGAAGAAAGTAAAGAAGTCAAATGGGAAAAAGTTAATAAAGCTCAAGCACTTTGGACACGTAGTAAATCCGATATCACTGATGAAGAGTATAAAGAATTTTATAAGCACCTGTCACATGATTATGCTGATCCATTAAGTTGGAGCCATAACCGAGTTGAAGGTAAACAAGAGTACACCAGTTTACTGTATATTCCAGCTAAAGCACCGTGGGATATGTGGAATCGTGATAATAAACACGGATTAAAATTATATGTTCAACGTGTATTTATTATGGATGATGCTGAACAATTCATGCCAAACTATTTACGTTTTGTGAAAGGTTTAATTGATTCAAATGATCTTCCATTAAATGTATCGCGTGAAATTCTACAAGATAACAAAATTACCCAAAGTTTACGTAATGCGTGTACTAAACGCGTACTACAAATGCTTGAAAAATTAGCCAAAGATGATAAAGAACAATATCAACAGTTCTGGGGTGAATTTGGTTTAGTATTAAAAGAAGGTACAGGCGAAGACTTTGCTAACCGTGAAGCGATAGCTAAATTATTACGTTTTGCTTCAACCCACACTGATAGTGATGCACAAACTGTATCGTTAGAAGATTACATCAGCCGTATGCAAGACGGTCAAGAAAAGATTTACTACATCACAGCGGACAGCTATGGTGCTGCAAATTACAGCCCTCACTTAGAGCTATTCCGTAAAAAAGGTATTGAGGTATTATTATTATCCGATCGTATTGATGAATGGATGATGAGCAACCTAACTGAATTTGATGGTAAACAATTCCAATCAGTCAGTAAATCAGACGAATCTATTGAAAAACTAGCTGATCAAGATAGTGAAGAACAAAAACAAGTTGAAAAAGAACTTGAGCCATTTATTGAAAGAGTAAAAACAGTATTAGGTGATAAAGTTAAGGAAGTTAAAATAACTCATCGTTTAACTAACACACCTGCTGTTGTCACAACTGCTGCTGACGAAATGAGCACACAAATGGCCAAATTGTTTGCTGCTGCTGGACAAAAAGCACCTGATATCAAATATACGTTTGAAATTAATCCAGATCATAAACTGGTGAAACGTATAGCAGATACTCAAGAAGAAAGTGAGTTCACTGATTGGGTTGAGTTATTACTTGATCAAGCATTACTTGCTGAAAAAGGTTCATTAAGCGATCCAAGTAAATTTATTCAAACTATGAATAAGTTATTAGCACAAGAATAAATAAAACATAAAATTGCGCCCCGATAAGATTGACTTAATCGGGGCTTTTTTATAGCTACTTTGGTTCATTGATAGAAAAAGAATTTATTGGCAACTAAATTCTGGCAAAAGTTTGATATTAATCACACTTTTTTAATTTTTTGCTTTTCATTTTTATTTAGCTATTCATAATAAAAAAAATTAAAAATTATCCTTAATTTAATGAAAGTTCATAAAATATTAAATAATAATGTAATTGTTACACTGGATGATAAAGGAAAAGAGTTAATCCTTACTGGGCGAGGTATTGGTTTTAAAAAACGCGAAGGTGATTTAATCGATATCAATCTGATCGAAAAACAATTTTCTTTAGATAACAAAGATATATTGCCTAAATTTAATGAATTACTTTCTGAAATTCCTTTGGAGGTGTTAACCACTTCTCAAATTATAATCAATCATGCTAAAGAATTTATGGAAAGTAAACTGCAAGACAGTATTTATATTTCACTTACTGATCACATCCATTTTGCTATTGAACGCCACAAGCAAGGATTTGATATTCCTAATGGCTTTTTATGGGAAATCAAGAAATTCTATCCGAAAGAGTTCCAAATTGGTCTTTATGCATTATCCGTCATTAAAAAACGCCTTGGTATAGAACTACCAGAAGATGAAGCAGGCTTTATTACCTTTCATATTATTAATGCACAACTAAATGGCACCATGCCCAATATTGTCAATATGACCAAAATCATGCGCGAAATACTTAATATTGTTAAATATCATTTCAGCATTGAATATGATGAAGATTGCCTATCTTACCAACGATTTGTAACACATTTAAAATTTTTTGCGCAACGAATATTAAGTAAAGGAACACAAACGCAACAAGATTCTTCACTATACGAAATTGTTCGCCAAAAATATGATCAAGCTTACTTATGCACTAAGCAAATTGATTTACATCTGATTCAACAATATCAACACCCACTTACTGATGATGAAAGTTTATACTTAACTATTCATATAGAACGGTTGAGAACTGAATTAAAAAAACCATAAATGTGAGATATATCACAATTTATTAATCACAGTCTGAGAAGTCATACCATGCCATAAAAAATTATGCTAATCTAAACATCTCATTTACTGGATTGTTATTGCATAGTAAATTATTACTATGTAAGCAAAACCTAGATCTCTTGATAATAAGAGATCTAGGTTTTTTTTTGCGCTATTTAAGCGTTAAACAAATAAGGATAAGGAATGAAAAACAAAGAACTTGCCGAATCAATCATTAATAAAGTTGGTGGAAAAGACAATATCACAAGTCTAGTTCATTGTGCTACTCGTTTACGTTTTGTATTAAAAGATGACAGTAAAGCTGATGCAGAATCACTCAAAAAACAAAAAGGTGTGATTACTGTAGTAAAAAGCGGTGGACAATTTCAAGTAGTAATTGGCAATCATGTTGCCGATGTATTCAGTGACATAATGCAATTAACCAATCTTAATGAAAATAATACAACCAATGCTGCCCCTGATAAAAAAATGGGAGTTTTTTCAAAACTAATTGATTTAGTTTCCGGTATATTTATTCCTGCGTTAGTTGTAATCGTCGCCGGAGGTATTTTTAAGGGGATAATCGCTTTATTGCAAGTTGAAAACATTGTCTATGAGGGTTCTCCAACTTATAACTTCTTGTTCGCAATTGCGGATGCGCCATTTTACTATTTACCGGTCATTTTAGGTTTTTCAGCTGTTAAAAAGTTTGGCGGAAATCCTTACGTTGGTATGGCATTAGGTGGAGCATTAGTTCATCCCAATATTGTTGGCATGCTAGGTGGTGCATTTGAAATACAAACTTCATTATTTATGATACCTATTAAATTGATTCCTTATGCATCGTCAGTGTTCCCTATCATTATCGCTAGCTGGTTCTATTCGTTATTAGAACGTAATTTTAACAAGATTATGCATGATTCATTTAAAAAATTCATTGCACCATTGCTGGGTATCATCATTACCGTACCATTAACGTTTGCCGTTATTGGTCCAGTTGTATCATTTTTAAGTGATATTGTGGCTGCTGGTATCATCTACGTTTATCAACTTAACTCAGTAGTTGCATCGATGATTTTAGCCGGACTTTGGCAAGTAATGGTTATTTTTGGAATTCACTGGGGGATGGTACCATTTGCAATGAACAATTTTACCCTTTACAACGAAGATTTTATGATGCCTATTTTGTTCCCTGCAGTATTTGCGCAAGTCGGTGCAGTATTAGCGGTCATGTTACGCAGTAAAGACCCACAAATGAAAGCGTTAGCCAGTTCGTCGGTATTATCAGGCATTTTTGGTGTAACAGAACCAGCTATCTATGGAATTAATCTACCATTAAAACGCCCATTTGTGATCGGCTGTATCTCAGCAATGATTGGCGGTGGTATTGTTGGTTATTACCATTCGGTTATCTATTCATTCAGCTTTATTAGTATTTTCTCATTCTTACAATTAATTCCGCCAACTGGAATTGATGAAAGATTCTATGCGGTGGTATTTGGTTCTCTCATTTCATTCGGTGTTTCTACAACGGTAACTTACCTGTTTGGTATACCAAAAGATAAAAAAGCAGCCGATGAAAATCAAACTCAAAAAAATGAAGATAAAAAACAAACCGATGAAGTTAAACAAGTCGACACTATCACTATTTCAAGCCCAATGACAGGTAAAGTGATTCCATTAACTCAAGTTAATGATCCTACTTTTGCTGGTGAACTAATGGGTAAAGGTTCGGCAATCATCCCAACAATTGGTCAAGCATTAGCACCAGAAGACGGAGAAGTGGTATCTCTATTTAGAACCAAACATGCTATTGGATTTGTAACTGATACAGGCGCTGAAATACTCATCCATATCGGTATCGACACCGTTAAATTAGATGGACAACATTTTGAAGCACACGTTGAAGCGGGTAGTAAAGTTAAAAAAGGCGATCTATTAGTCAGCTTTGATATTGAGGCCATTAAACAAGCTGGATTTGAAGTCACTACCCCAATAATCATAACTAACAGTGATGACTATAAAGATGTGCAAACTATTTTTATGCAAGATGATATTCAATCTGGCGATGCATTACTAGCATTAAACAAATCCGAAAATAAGGAGTAATACATGTCTAAACTATTTCCTAGTGATTTTTTATGGGGCGGCGCAATTGCTGCCAACCAAGTTGAAGGCGCATACCGAGAAGGCGGTAAAGGCTTATCCACATCGGATTGTACGCCAAATGGCTTATTTGGCGACATTGTAGACCGTAATAAAAACGATATTACTAGTATTAAAGATCGCGCGATCGATTTTTATCATCGCTACCCAGAAGACATCTCTTTATTTGCTGAAATGGGTTTTACCTGCCTACGTACATCCATTGCATGGACGCGTATTTTCCCGAACGGTGATGAACTAGAGCCAAATGAAGCTGGTCTTGCTTTTTATGACAAATTATTTGATGAAATGCTCAAACATAACATCACGCCATTGGTCACATTATCTCACTATGAGATGCCCTATTATTTAGTCACTCAATATGGCGGTTGGGGCGATCGAAAGGTAATTGAATTCTTCACCCGTTATGCTAAAACAGTCTTTGAACGCTATAAAGATAAAGTAAAACATTGGTTAACGTTCAATGAAATTAATATGTCTCTACATGAGCCGTTCACAGGTGTTGGTCTTGATAGAAACAGTACTAAAGCACAAATTTATCAAGCGATTCATCATCAACTTGTTGCGAGTAGCCGAGCTGTAAAATTGTGTCATCAAATTATTCCTGATGCCAAAATTGGCAATATGCTACTAGGTGCACTGGCTTATCCACTCACGCCAAAACCTGAAGATGTTTGGGCAACCTTACAAGAAAACCATGGCTGGTTATTCTTTGGTGATGTGCAAGCTCGTGGTTATTATCCTACTTATATGACTCGTTATTTTAAAGAGAACAATATTGAGTTAGAAATTACGGATCAAGATCGTGAAGATCTAAAAGAAACCATCGATTTTATCTCATTCAGTTACTATATGAGCTGCTGTGGTACCGCAGATGATTCTTTACGCCAAAAAGGTAATATCTTGGATATGGTGCCAAATCCATATCTAAAAGCATCGGAATGGGGTTGGCAAATCGATCCTATCGGCATCCGTTATCTACTTAATATGCTCTATGAGCGTTTCCAAAAACCATTATTTATTGTTGAAAATGGTCTAGGCGCTAAAGACAAATTAGAGGCTGATGGCACCATCAATGATGATTACCGTATTAATTATATGAACGATCACCTAGTGCAAGTGCGCGAAGCAATCAACGATGGTGTTGAAGTGATGGGCTATACCAGTTGGGGACCAATTGACTTAATCAGTGCTTCAAAAGCGGAAGTAACTAAACGTTATGGATTTATCTATGTCGATTTAAATCAAGATGGAACAGGCACTTTAACGCGTTATAAAAAGAAAAGTTTTTATTGGTATAAATCAGTAATTTCATCCAAAGGGGCGAATTTGAAATAATAATGATGCGGGTAAGTGATTAATTATACTTACCTGCTAATTGATTTAGCATACCAATAATTTATGCGATACGAGTCTAACAATGAAAAATAAAACAATAAAAAAAGCATTAACCATCGGACTATTAGTTCTAACAACACTTACAACTGGATGCAGCTCCCCATCAAGTAAAGTGTCAATTGATAACGAAATCAACAATAATGAAGAGATTACCATCTATTTTGCACGTCACGGTAAAACCTTATTCAATACCTATGATTTAGTACAAGGTTGGGCGGATTCACCATTAACCGATAAAGGGATTGAAGTTGCGCGTTATTTAGGAGAAGGATTTAAAGATAAGCAAATCCAATTTGATGCCTATTACACCAGCGATGCGGGACGTCAACGTGAAACCATGCAAGTACTATTACAACAAATAGGCGTCCAAGATTATCAAATTCAAGAACTCAAAGGATTACGTGAAGTCTTTTATGGTGGGTTTGAAGGCGGCACCAACGCAAAAATGGTCTCTGCTTCAATGAAGTCACTTGGCTATAAATCAGTTAATAACTTCTATAAAAGCTATGTAAATGGTCAAATTCCAGTGGCAGCACTTACAGATGCTATTGCGAAAAGTGATCCTAAACATGAAGCGGAAAACTTTGAACAAGTTAAAGAGCGTACTCAAAATGCACTCAATACCATTATAAAAACGGCACAAGAGAAACATCAAAAAAATATTTTGGCGATTTCATCTGGCATGTCAATGCAAGTCATGATTTCCGATCTCACCGATGATCCAATTAAAAATAAACCATTATCTAATGCAACTGTCGTTAAAATCGTTTACCAAAATGGTAAATACAATGTCGTTGAAATTGGCAATATGGAGTATGTGAATTTAGGTAAATTATCTTTAAATAAATAAGTAATAAGGATGGAGGAAACAATCAATAACTAAAAAACAATTAAAGTGGAAAGATAGGATTGTTACTGCTTTTGCAGACAAAACCTAAATGTTTAGTAAAAGTAAAAGCCCCATAAATACCAAACATTTTTAAATTAGGATAAACAGTTAGGAAAACAACAATGAAAATCAAATATCTAACATTGGCACTATTGAGTATAAACAGTTATGCCGTATTTGCTAGTGAATCATCTTATCATTATCAACCCAAATCCCTATCTGATGAAACATTTTTTAAAGATAGTAAATTTGAATTTTCAACACGTAACCATTGGAAATATTTAAAAGAAAATGCATCTCAACCTAAGGAAGTTCATAGTGCATGGGGGGAAGCATTTACGTTTAATTATAAATCTGGTTATTTATTTGATACACTTGGTTTTGACTTCACTTACGACAACGTAATAAAACTTGGAGCGAGTGACTACTTTGCAACTCGTAATTTACTCTATAACGTTGGTAGGCAGCCGAATAAACACAATGCCCATGGATTTAATAAATTTACTCAACGCTATGCTAAAATCAAGCTGGGCAATGAAGAAGTTAATTTTAATGGTAAAGCGGGTTGGCATAGTTTAAAAGATACGGGTGTCATGAGTTCATCACAACATTTAACTCGTTATAGTTATTTAGGTTACAGTGGTGTATTTAAGTATTCTAATTTAGCATTATCATTAGTCTATATTGACAGTGCCTTTCCGCGTGAATCATCCCAAAAAGTGCATTTTTATAGCTTAGACAGAAATTACGTAATTGACAATATTAAATCAGCTGGTATTGCCTATAAAGATAAAACCATCAATATTGATTATTCATATGGTGAGGCGAAAGATTATATTAAACGTCATGCAATTGAATTTTCCTATAAACCAACAGAAAAACTTACCTTAGGTTCACAAATTTATGGTAGCACCGCGCTTAAAAATCATGACAAAATGAAAGCGAATGTTCGCGATTTTGATGATTCAGCTTGGCATTATGGCGCGGACATTGAGTGGAAAGAATCTAAATGGAGCGCCAAGTTTGGTATTGCTTATACCGATGCTAATCGCAAAGGCGCTATAGGTTATTATGGACGTCATCTAGGTAGAAATAATCGTGGGCGCTATAACGGCATGGCAGCTACAGGTGCCGACTATATGCGTGATGGGGAACTAGTATTCTCAAGCATATTAAGTTATGATTTATTTAAAGATAATACCACAGGTTTATTCCTAAACTATAGTGAATTTAACTATAAACACGAAACCCTAAAAAATGGAGAAATAAATGTGTTCAACTTCTGGAAACCTTCCAGTGGAACATTTAAAAATCTATCGATTCTGGCAAAATTTGGTTATGGTTGGTCTTATAAAACTTTGAGCACTAGAGATATTACACCAAAATTAAGAGATGGTCGTGCTCAGCGTTCACCATCATTATCTGCAGAAACCGTTATTGATTATCGATTTAATTTGTTATAACAAAAGGACGAAACTATGAAAATCAAAAAATTTATTAAGCTTGTCAGCTTATCCGTAATTCTTTCCGCTTCAATTGCTCAAACGTTTGCTGCGGATGTGAATTTATATGTAACTCGCCATGGTAGAACCATGTTCAATAACGTCCACCGTGCACAAGGTTGGTCAGATACTCCATTAACCAAACCAGGAATCGAAGTTGCTGAGCAATTAGGACGAGGCCTAAAAGATGTGAACTTTATTGCTGCTTATTCAAGCGATTTAGGTCGTGCTCGCCAAACTGCTCGCATTGTTTTAGAGTCAAAAGGTCAATCACTACCAATTAACGAAATGGAAGCGCTTCGCGAAACATGCTTTGGTGAATATGAAGGTGATCTTGATCCTAATATGTGGGGACCTGCAGGTAAATATTTAGGCTATTCAGGCCATGAAGAATTAATGGAAGATTTTGGAAAAGGTAAAATCAGATTAAACAAAATTATGGATGCCATTGCCGCAGTTGAAAAATCTGGTGAAGCAGAAGACTACAACAAAGTAAAAACTCGTATGCAAGCTGCATTAAAAGTAATTGCTGAATCAGCCAAAGCTAATGGTGGTGGTGATGTGCTAGTGGTATCACACGGCATGGCGATCACAGCCATGGTTGAAGAATGGCTTGATACACCAGTCAAAGGTGGATTAGGTAACGCAAGTGTTACTAAAATTCGATATACTGATGACGGTAAATTTATTGTCGAAAGTTTAGGTGATATGAGCTATGTCGAAAAAGGTAAAGCGCTTGGCAAATAATTGTAACAAGAACTAAATACCATAAAAAAAGACTCACCAAGGTGAGTCTTTTTATTTTTAATCACTATTGAGTAAAGTCACTGTTTAAAGTCTCTTTTATGAGTAATGTTGCACAAATACTGATGATTGAAGCAACAGCAACATAATACCCCACCCAAGATAAATCACCATTTGCTACCAAATAATTGGCTATAATAGGTGCAATAGACGCCCCTAAAATACCGCCAATACTGTAAGCGGCCGAAGACCCCGTATAACGGACATTGGTTGGAAAGATTTCGGGCAAAAAGGCGCCCATAGGGGCAAACACCATGCCCATTAAAAACAGCTCAAGAGATAAATAGATCAAGACCAATAATTCTGAACCACTTGCCATAAACTGCGTCATAACGGTGCCTGATAATGCGACGAATAACAAGCCAATAACAAGCACAGGTTTACGCCCATATTTATCACTTAAGCGTGCAGAAATTGGAGTCGCTATCGCCATAAAGACAATAGCAACACATAAAAAACCTAAAAAATGACCTTTAGCAATACCCAGATATTTAGTGCCATATTGCAATAAAAATGCAGTAGTTATATAAAATAAAGTATAACAACCTACCATTGAAAATGAACCTAACGCCAAAGCTTTCCAATGATGAACAAAGATGTTAAACGCAGGAACTTTAACTTGCTGTTTGCTGCGCAATGCGTTGGCAAAAATGGGACTTTCAACCAATTTTAAACGCACATATAAACCAATAATCACCAATACTGCACTTAATAAAAACGGAATTCGCCATCCCCATTGTAAAAATTGTTCATTGGAGAGTGATAAAGTGACCAACAAAAACACACCATTAGATAATAAAAAACCAATCGATGGTCCTAACTGAGGAAACATGCCAAACAATGCTCGCTTATTTTGTGGAGCATTTTCAGTTGCCAGCAATGCTGCCCCACCCCACTCACCACCCAGCCCTAATCCTTGTGCAAGTCTTAAAATACACAGCAAAAACGGCGCCCAAAAACCAATAGCATTATAGCTAGGTAATAATCCAATTCCGGCCGTTGCCACACCCATTAATATAAGAGAAAACACCAAGGTAGACTTACGCCCTATTTTGTCACCAAAGTGCCCAAATAAAATGGCGCCAATTGGACGGGCAACAAAGGCTATACCAAAAGTAGCAAACGATTGTAACGCCTGAGCAGATAGCGAACTGTCAGGGAAAAATACCGGTCCAATAACTAAGGCAGCGGCTGTTGCATAAATATAAAAGTCATAAAACTCAATCGCTGTGCCGATAAAACTAGCTAAAGCAACACGAGACATCGAGTTAGCAGGTTTAGTGTTTGAATCCATAATCCATCCTTTCAACATTATTGTTATTTTAAAAGTCGTTAAAGACATTATAGTCAGAGTTAATACTTTTTACATATTCAATAAAAAAAGTAATAACCATAGGCATAATATAAGAAGTCGCTATAATAGAATTTATGCATCTTTACCTAATAATTTACCTAATAAGGATAGCTATGTTTTATCTAGACACCTATTGTTCACCAATGGGATTAATCACGCTTGCTAGTCAGCAAAATAAATTGGTTGGGGTTTGGATCGAAGGTCAAAAATATTTTGGGCAAATCGTAGATGCCCAAAAACAATATCAACCCAATCTACCCATCTTTAACAAGACTAAATTATGGCTTGATGACTACTTTAATGGTAAAAAACTGACTATTGAAACACTACCCTTAGCGCCACAGGGTACTCCTTTTCGACATTTAGTTTGGGATATTTTATGCCAAATTCCTTATGGTCAAGTGATTACCTATGGCGACATCGCAAAACAGATCATGCAAAAAACCAATACCGCAAGCATGTCTAGCCAAGCTGTTGGTGGGGCAGTTGGTCATAATCCAATATCAATCATCATTCCGTGCCATCGCGTAATTGGGGCTAAAGGTAATTTGACTGGGTATGCAGGCGGAATTGATAAAAAAATTGCCTTGCTTAAACTGGAAAATATAGATACTTCTCAATTTGTTATTCCAACAAGAGGAACGGCACTTTAACTAATTAAAAAGATTAGTCTGAACTATTTTATTAACATAAGATAATCAATCAGTTTGGCTGAAATTGCTGAAAACATGCATTATTGCTGATTAAATATTTAAAGATATAAATAAATTATTAGATATTTACAATTGTTTAGAATTCGACTTAAGTTGGTATTGTCAACAATTAACATCCATCAATAAATGATATAAAACATAGTAATCAGTAGAATAAAAGAGATGATTATAGCTTAGGCTATCACCATTAGCATTTAACCTTTGAATTTAACTGTACAAAATCACTTAAGACATTATACTGTGGCATAGTTAAAAAATAGAATAATCAATCAATAACCGAATAAAATGAGAAATTTACTGCTCAGCTTATTATTAATACTATCTTTCCCTGCATTAAGTTCTATTTATGTTTATAAAGGTTACATTGCTGACAACCCAATTAGGTTATATTTAGAAACCTCATTAAATGAAGTTAATAAACATCAGGTTAATAAAGGGGTTTGGGTTTATCAAAATGATCCTGAACTACAACTTAATATTTTATCTACTGAATGTGAATATATTCGCTCATGTACTGAAGACGATCATCCTAACCGTTTAGTTTTATATGATAATCAAGATATCTATCTCGATAATATTGCGCATAAAATAAAAGTTAAAGATTCAAGTCACTATTTTAAATTTATTAACATGCACATTGGACAAGCTGAAGACCAAAAATTTTTGCCTGAAACATTAAATGGTTATTGGTTCGATGGAAAAAATCATCAACAATACTCCGTAGTATTACACAAACAATTGGTAATCAATGACCAACCTAATACAGAATTTAATCAGATTGAGTTATTACAATTAGAATCTCTAGACAAGCTCTATTTTACGGCTGTTTTGTCAAAGCAGAAAAACGATAAAATTAAGTTAGTTGGTATTAATGTTTACAATAAAAAAAATCATAAACTACTGCAACAAATACAAAATTTAAATTACAGTTACAACAAATTTAACAGTATTATCATGCAAGATATTAACTTTGATGGTGCACCTGATTTAGCCATTAAAAAGTATCATTCTAATACCAGATTGGGGGATAACTATGACTATTATCTCAATGACAACGGTAAGTTCAAAGCGACAAACTTGTGGGGAAGTGACCTCTACTTCAATAACAAAGACAAATCAGCAACTGGCACAAAAAAATGTTATGATTATGACGAAAATGAGCAAAAAATTATGATCCAAATTGATAGTGTTTATCACTATAGGAATAAACACTATATTCATAAAAAAAATCAATGCCAGACACATCATTTTAATACTAACGTAAGCCGTCAATGTACCGAAAATGAATACAATGCCTGCTTATTAAAACGAAATAATATCGATTTTGAAAATCCACACTATATAGGCGAAGACAATATATATCACAAGAATATGGCTTGGGATAAAGGTAAATTAGTCGATGGAGTTATAGATGATGATTGATTACGATGCAATTCCTAAACAACGACAATCTTATATTCAACAGTTGTTAAACGAAAATGGAAGAGTCGTAAGCGCAGATTTGATTAAATTATTGGGTGTTTCAGAGCATACCATTCGTCGAGATTAACAAAAACTGGCGCAAGATGGAATCTGCAAAAGAGTATACGGTGGTGCAGTCAGTCATTTAAAACAATCAGCAAGCTTTGAAACAAGAATGACACAAAGTGTTGCCGAAAAGTCATCCGTCGCCAAGCATTGTGCTGAGTTAATCAAAGCGAACACGTGTATTTTTATTGATGCAGGTTCCACTTATTTAGCCATGGCAGAATATATCCCTAGTGACCTAGAATTAACCGTTGTCACCAATTTACCGCAAATAGCATCATTACTCAGTAGTCGCACTAATGGCGAATTGATATTACTTGGCGGTAAAATAAACCCGCAAACTGGCAGTACTATGGGTTCTGAGACTGTAAATCAAATACATAATATGGTTTTTGATCAAACCTATATAGAATACTACAACACCAAACGAATTAAAGCCAAATTAAAAGGCCTGACTCCGGTTGAATATCGAAATCAGGCCTTACAAGCCGCTTAATAAAAGTGTCCAACTTTATGGGGTCACTTCATATTAAGGTCGTTTTTTCAAGTGATAAGAATATTACTGTTTAGCTACAATTTCATCACCTTGTAAATCAAGATGAATGGTTTTACCTGGAACTAACTTACCAGATAATATTTGTTGCGCTAATGGATTTTCAATCTCTTGTTGTATTGCTCGTTTTAACGGTCTTGCACCATAAATTGGATCGAAACCAACTTTAGCAAGTTGTTCTAACGCAGCATCAGAAATATCCAATTGGTAACCACGGTCATCTAAGCGTTTTTCAACGTGCGCTAATTGAATTTTCGCAATCGCTTTGATATTTTCTTGACCAAGAGGATGGAATACCACCGTTTCATCAATACGATTAATGAATTCTGGTCTAAAGTGTTTAGTTACAACCGTCATTACTAACGCTTTCATTTCATCATAACTTAACTCAATTTGACCTTGAATCAAATCTGAACCTAAATTAGATGTCATGATAATAACGGTATTACGAAAATCAACCGTACGCCCTTGTCCATCGGTTAAGCGTCCATCATCTAATACTTGTAATAAAATATTAAAGACATCAGGATGTGCTTTTTCGACTTCATCCAACAAAATGACTGAATAAGGACGACGTCTTACGGCTTCAGTCAAATAACCGCCCTCTTCATATCCTACATATCCCGGAGGCGCACCAATTAAACGTGCTACAGAGTGCTTTTCCATAAACTCGGACATATCGATTCTGACCATTGCATCTTCGCTATCAAACATAAAGTTAGCCAAAGCCTTACAAAGTTCAGTTTTACCAACGCCCGTTGGACCCAAGAACAAGAAAGAGCCAATTGGTTTATTTGGATCAGACAATCCTGCTCGACTACGACGAATCGCATTAGCTACCGCAACAACGGCTTCGTCTTGACCAATCACACGTTTATGTAACGCATCTTCCATATGTAATAATTTATCTTTTTCACTTTCCAGCATTCTTGAAACAGGAATACCGGTTGCTTTAGATAATACTTCGGCAATCTCGTTATCGGTGACTTTATTACGCAATAACTTCATCGTCTTGCCTTCAAGCTGTGTTGCTGATGCTAGTCTTTTCTCGAGTTCTGGTATTTTGCCATATTGAAGCTCTGACATTTTATTAAGATCACCAGCACGACGAGCTTGTTCTATTTCAGTTCGTGCTTTTTCCAACTCAGCTTTGATTGTCTGAGTACCAGAAACAGCAGCCTTCTCTGACTTCCACTCTTCTTCAAGTGACGCATACTCTTTTTCTTTCTCAGCAAGTTCATCGTTTAGCATCTCTAGTCGTTTTTTACTCGCATCATCAGACTCTTTTTTAAGCGCTTGTTGCTCAAGTTTGAGCTGAATAATACGGCGTTCAAGTCGATCTAAGGATTCGGGTTTTGAATCCATTTGCATACGAATACTTGATGCAGCTTCATCAATTAAGTCAATGGCTTTATCAGGAAGCATACGATCGGAAATATAACGATGCGATAACGTTGCTGCCGCCACAATTGCCGGATCGGTAATTTGTACATGGTGATGTAATTCATAACGTTCTTTTAAACCACGCAAGATAGCAATGGTGTCTTCAACAGTTGGTTCAGCCACATACACTTTTTGGAATCGACGCTCTAAAGCGGGATCTTTTTCAATATATTGACGGTATTCATCTAACGTTGTTGCGCCAACACAATGTAATTCACCGCGGGCTAATGCAGGTTTTAACATATTACCTGCATCCATTGCACCATCGCTTTTACCTGCACCGACCATGGTATGGATTTCATCAATAAATAAAATAATGCGCCCTTCTTCTTTGGCTAAATCTTTTAAAACGGCTTTTAAGCGTTCTTCAAATTCACCTCGATATTTAGCGCCAGCAATTAAAGCACCCATATCTAAAGACAATACGCGCTTATTACGTAATCCTTCTGGTACTTCACGGTTTACAATACGTTGTGCAAGTCCTTCAACAATTGCTGTTTTACCCACACCAGGCTCACCAATTAACACTGGATTATTTTTAGTACGACGTTGTAATACTTGAATTGTACGACGAATTTCTTCATCACGCCCAATCACTGGATCGAGCTTACCTTGTTCAGCACGCTCGGTTAAATCAATGGTATATTTTTTCAACGCACCACGTTGATCTTCGGCATTGGCATCGTTCACGTTATCACTTCCTCTTACTTGACTTACGGCCTGATTTAATCTGTCTTTTGTGATCCCTGATTTTTTAAGAATATCACTAAGACTACCCTTTTCGTCTAAAGCCGCTAAGATAAAGAGTTCAGACGAGATATAACTATCGCCATTTTTTTGTGCTAATTTGTCACAAAGATTTAAAACGCGGACAAATTCTTGTGATGGAATAACTTCACCACCCACGCCTTGAACTTGTGGCAATCGATCAATAGCTTGATTTAATTCTTGCTGTAACATTGCTACATTAGCACCAGCCGCTGCCAGTAAAGGCTTGACACTGCTACCTTCTTGATTAAGCATAGCGGATAAAACATGGACTGGTTCTATATATTGATTATCTTTACCTAATGCTAATGATTGTGCATCAGCTAAAGCTTGTTGGAATTTATTAGTGAGTTTATCTAACCTCATATTAACTATCTCCTGAGCAATAGATTTGGCTTAAATGCTTTAAGCAGATAAACCATTTGCATGGTTACTAAATGAGTGTGGAAAGATAAATTTCAAGAGTTTTTTATGAAAATTTTTTACAAAAAATCGACAATAAAATTAATTTATATTCTGTTGTTGAAATAAGCAAAATATAAACGTTCAATTTTACACCGTTAGTGTAATAAATATTGCTCGGAATAACAATTGTAAGATGACAATTAAGCATTAATCCATTATATTAGCCGCTCTATTTTGTTAGGTGGTCTAACCGTGGTTCGTAATCCATCCCACGAAAAAAAACTAGGAATGATACATGTTCAAAATTGCTAAAGAATTTCAATTCGATGCTTGTCATATGTTAGACGGGCACAACAAAAAATGTCACAACCTGCACGGTCATACTTATCGCTTATTAGTCGAAATTGAAGGTGATCTAATAGATAACGGTTCTAGCGCTGATATGGTGATGGATTATGCTGATTTAAAAGCAATAGTGAAACAGCATATTGTTGATCCTCTCGATCATGCTTATCTATATAATCAAAATAATCCTAATGAGTGCCGTATTGCTTCATTATTAAAAGAGATGAATCGCAAAATTTACGCCTTTCCTTGTCGTACAACTGCCGAAGGTATGAGTAAATTTATTTTTGATTGTCTGTCACAATATTTACCTATTTCAATGATCAAACTCTGGGAAACCCCAACGTCTTACTGCGAGTATCATCGGAGCGAAAAATGACAGAATTTCGCATTGTTGAAATCTTCGAATCATTACAGGGCGAAGGTTACAATACAGGCATGCCTGCTATTTTTATTCGTTTTGCTGGTTGTAATTTAAATTGCGTTTGGTGCGATACTAACTTTCGCCAATACACCCGTTTTACATTAGAACAGTTATTGACGAAAGTTAAACAATATACAAGCAAAAACATCATTATTACCGGTGGTGAACCAACTATGGTTAAAGCGCTACCAGAGTTACTTTTACCACTAAAACAGGCTGGTTACTATATTGCTATTGAAAGTAATGGATTAGGTAAAGTCGATCCTCTAATTGACTATATCGCCCTTAGCCCTAAATTCTGCTATCAAGCACGATATCAAAAAATCGTACAACCGACTGCAAGTGAAGTGCGAATTGTTGCCGAAAATCATGTGGACTTTCTTCCTTTTTGCCAATATATTGAACAAAATATTCAAGCAAAACGTTATTATCTTTCCCCTTGCGAAAAAAAGGGTGAATTTAATATGTTTGAAACAATTGAATTACTTGGCAAAATTAACCAAAACCGCAACGACAACAAGTGGCTACTCAGTATTCAAACGCACAAGTTTGCAAATATAGAGTAATCTTTTTTAATTAACTGCCAAATATAAAAAAATCAATTCAATCTATAAATTATGCTTTAAATTTTAATTGGTTAGCTTTATTATTGTCCAATATTCTTTGGGTGATGTTTATGTTTAATCGTATTTTAGTCGGATTATTTTTTTTATTCACATTGGTTCATTACGCGTATGCCAATACGGCAGTTGAGTTTTACTATATAAATTGGGAAATGGTTTGTGATAATACTTTGACTTGTCGTGTGGCAGGTTTTGGTAGAGAGTTAGATGATGGTGATAGTCATATATCAATTCTACTCGAGCGCAAAGCTGGTGCAAATCAACCTATTACTGGTGGTTATTTTAAATACGAATCTTATAAATATGAAGACGATGACAAAAAAGAGCAAATACTAAAGAATCACCCAATCAGCCTAGTTATTAATAATAAAGACTTGGGTACACTAATAAAGAAACCCAATTCTATTTATCAATTAAAACCTCATCAATTAAGCGCACTCCTTAGAGTATTAAAAAAAACTGATAATGAAATTTTTTTCAAGCAAGGCGACAGATATTGGGAGTTATTTGATATAGGCTATAATGCGGTAATGTTAAAAATGGATGAAGTACAAGGCCGTATCGGTACAATTGGTGCAATAATAAAATCAGGTAAGAAAAGCGAAAATCATGTTTATAAGCCAATACCTGCTCCTGTCATAAAAAAAGGTACTGTAATTAAGTCTGATGAAAGCAAAAAACTAACATTAGACGAAGTAATAGCAATTTTTCCTGAATTTAAAACACGCTATAGTGACGAAAAAGAAGCTGACTGTTTTTCTTATGATTTAGATGATGAAGAAGATAACTTTAAACCGCATTTTTATCTATACAAATTAGATAAGAATAACGATTTATTAAAAGCTTCGTGTTTAAGAGGTGCTTATAATTTTAGTGATGCTTATTGGGTTATTCCTAAGGAAAAAATAAACAATAACAAAATTGAGTTTGTAGTAACCAATGTATTTCCTGAATATAATAATGGTGTTATAAAAAGCGACCGTAAAATGCGAGGATTGGGTGACTGTTGGATATATGAAGAACTCACATGGAACGGGCGTAAATTCGTACCTTCTGCAAAAAACACCACTGGCTCATGTAACGGGTTTCTTGGTGGAACATGGAGACTACCGATTTTGGTTACACGGGTTGTAACTAAATAGACATAAATTAATTAATATTAGGTTTAATTTGCAAAAAATATTCATAACCCTATCCCATTTTAATTTTATGTCTACACCTAATATTTGATTTGGATTTCACCTTATAAACAAGATGATTATATACATGGCGAGTTATTTATCATACTGCATTCACTTCTAAATGGTATTGAGACTGCGCCATAAAATATGAACTCTTATAAGTCTTTTATCAACCTATCGATTCTTAAAATTAAATTCAGATAACAATAAAAAGTAAAATGGTATAGACTCCTGAATATTTTTTACAAAATCAATTATAACTTATTAATATAATTGATTTATTAAATTAAAGTTAATCCAATGATTCAATCACATTAAAATCTTATTTATTGTTTATCAGTATTTTTCACAAGAATATTTTTCAGTAATTGTGCAGTCCGTTATTTTTGTCAAAAAGTTTCAGGTTATGGGTATGCTTCAGTAAAATGAATTTTTAGGATTAATGATTAAAAAAACACTGAACGAAATAGTTATAGAGGTGCATAAAATTCTAATTATTTTTATCATTGTAATTCATATTTAGAATTATTGTGTCTTTATGATGAAACGGTATACACTCCTGAATATTTTTTACAAAACTAATTATAACTTATTAATATAATTAATTTATTAAATTAACGTTAATCCAAAGATTCAATCACATTAAAATCTTATTTATTGTTTATCAGTATTTTTCAGTAATTGTGCAGTCGGTTATGTTTGTCAAAAAGTTTCAGGTTATGGGGATGCTTCAGTAAAATGAATTTTTAGGATTAATGATTAAAAAAAACACTAAACAAAATAGTTATAGAAGTCATAAAATTCTAATTATTTTTATCATTGTAATTCATATTTAGAATTATTGTGTCTTTATGATGAAACGGTATACATTCCTGAATATTTTTTACAAAATAAATTATAAATTATTAATATAATTAATTTTTTAAATTAACGTTAATCCAAAGATTCAATTACATTAAAATTTTATTTATTGTTTATCAGTATTTTTCAGTAATTGTGCAGTCGGTTATGTTTGTCAAAAAGTTTCAGGTTATGGGTATGTTTCAGTAAAAATGTTTTTTTAGTTACAAATCTTAATAAAAATTCGGTGCAAAATACTCAATAAAAAATCTGTAAAAGCCAAATTCTACTAATCCTTTTTTGATCATGTTTAAGTAACAAATTTTTAATGATATTTTATTAATATAATTAATAATATCAGTAAGTTATCCATCTAATTTGAATTTAAAAATTTTAAAAAAAAAGGTTGCAAAATACCCTAAACAGTGTATTTTATATTCTTTTTTAGATTATTTTTAGATCTGGCTAATTTTAACACCTTACTGACTATTGGCAATTTTTATAATAATTATTAACAGGTCAGATAAAAATAATAATAAATAAATAGTTCAGTAAAACAAAGTTGTATTTGCTATATACATGAAATATATTGAGGATAACATGGATAAAGGATTAGCCGATCTGGTAAATCAATTGGGCAATGGTTTAAGTCGGGGTTTAAAGCAAGGTTTAGTTAACGGAGTCGGTCATAATCGTTATACGTTAAATATTGATGGTTTATCTGCTGAAGTTTCAGTTTTACAGGTTGAGGGTAATGAGCAACTTAACCAGCCTTGGCACTATACGATTACTTTCACCAGCTCGGATAAACAACTTTCTGTTGAATCCTTTCTTAATCAAAATGCCCGTTTGAGTTTTAACCCCGCTAATTCTAGTAGTTTAAGTGACTTTGCAACTCAAGGACTTAATGCACTTAATTCCTTAACTTCGGCTAATCCATTAAATGCATTAAAACACTCTGAGCCATTAAAACAGTTAGATAATCTTAAACAATCTAATCCACTCGATTCACTTAATTCTTTAACCCAATTTAATCCGCTTAATCCGTTAAATTCACTATTATCTCAAGGTAGCTCACGCACTCTTTATGGTGTGATTACCCAGTTCAGTCAATTATCAGTCAGTAATGATGAAGCTCGTTATCAGGTTGTCTTATCCTCGCAATTAGCCAAACTGGCATTAAGTCATAACTGTGCTATTTTTCAGAATCAAAGCGTTATCAGTGTGGTTGAAGAGGTCTTACGTGGTCATGGTTATACCGGGATTGATTATCGTTTAGCACTTAAAGAGCAATATCCTGAGCGTGAGTTTATTACCCAATGGCAAGAGAGTGACCTTGAGTTTATCCAAAGACTGCTTGCTGATGTGGGGGGCTATTTCCGGTTTGAAACGCATGGTGAACACAACTGTGATGTGTTGGTCATCAGTGATTATGAGCAAGGTTATCAGCAGGTGGCTGATATTGTGTATAAACAACCGAGCGGTACACTGGATAACGGTGTTGAAAGTGTTTGGGATATAACCTTACACAGTCAGATGGTGGAATCTTCGGTACAAGTACAAGATTATAACTACCGAGATGCGCAGGCGAATTTACTGGGTGAAGTTAACAGCCAACAAAAAGATAACACCACTTATGGCACTGATTACCGTTATGATGAGCACTATAAAGGATTAAATTGTAATAGTAACAGCAATAATGGAATTGATAGTGACACCAACAATAATAATGATGACGATGATGATGAAAACAGTGGTGATATCGATACCGGCGACAGTAACGGCAATAATAACGATAATAGTCGCGATAACAACAGTGATATTAGCACTAACTCTGGTAATACGAGTAATGGTGTTGAAAGTGGTG
>NZ_JACFPX010000063.1:0-291 GCF_016101765.1 Gilliamella sp. B14448G11
TTTTACCGTATTCGGTCGCTAACTTGATGTGCTCTTGTCCGCGCTTATCATCCATCCGCAGTTTGTTGTTAGCAGGGGTACGAATGACATTTCGGTGTTTGTTTATAGCGGTCACATGGTCAGGGTGTTGACTGTCATGCATCGCATGCGCGATATAAGGTCGGTCCGGATTACCGTTAGTAAAGGCAACTGCAACTTCTGTGCCGTCAATCAGTGGAAAGTGAAAACCATAGGTACTGCCGGCATACGGTTTAGCCAGTCTTAACCATAAACTCTCTTCACCGTTTCGCC
>NZ_JACFPX010000012.1:0-87459 GCF_016101765.1 Gilliamella sp. B14448G11
TACCCATGTGAGAGTAGGGAGCCGCCAGACTTTTAAATATAGAGAGAGCCCAGCAGGAATGCTGGGCTTTTTTGCATATAGAGATAATAAAACTGACTGAAATTTATATAAAATTTTATGTTTTAAAGATGTGATTATATGATTATTTATTAATAACATTTAATAAATTTTTTTCTAAATTATTTATAAATAGGTTATTAACTAATTATTTAGATCCATTTATCTATGGAGTGAACGATGGATAATCTAAACTTTTTATATCAATTCGTGGGTTCAGATTTTATTGATAGATATACTACTTTACCTCAATTAATTGGTATTTTAGGTTATCTTGTAGGTATCAGTGCTTTTTTACAACGTAGCGATAATGCTTTTCGTTGGCAGTTAACAATCGTTAATGTCATTATGACTTTGCACTTTTACTTATTGGGTCCGGAGTCTTATCCAGCAGCAATTCTTAATATAGTAAATATATTTAGAAATGTTGCTTCGAATTACACAAAAAATATGTTAGCAATGTTATTTTTTATTGCTTTAATGTGGATATTTTATTTTCTTACTACTCCAGATCTGACACAATTTATACATTATTTATCTGTTATTGGTACGACATTAGTTACCATTGCATTATTTCGTTTACAACAACAGAAAATGCGACTACTTATACTGATGAGCAGTATTTTATGGATTATTTATAGTTTATGGATAGGGTCTTTAGGAAGTCTGGCTATAGAAGTAACATTCGCCATAATTAATATTATTACAATTATTAAATTATCTAAAAAACAAACTGTGTGATGGGATATTTACTCGATTAATTCATTTTCCTATTTATTTCTTGCTGTATGTATGAAACAATTTAGCCATATAAGAATAAATTTTTTGAGGTAGTCAGTGATTGATAATGATGGCTACCGTCCAAATGTAGGAATAGTTATTTGTAACAGGTATGGTCAAGTACTTTGGGCTCGTCGTTATGGACAAAATTCTTGGCAGTTTCCTCAGGGCGGAATAAAACTAAACGAAACGCCTGAGCAGGCAATGTTTCGTGAATTAAACGAAGAAGTAGGATTATTACCTCAAGATGTAAAGATTCTATCCGTTACTAACGGTTGGTTGCGATATAAATTACCTAAACGAATGATACGTTGGGAAAATCAACCTGTTTGTATTGGTCAAAAACAGAAATGGTTTTTATTAGAATTGATATCTGATACATCGGTAATCAATCTCAATAAGTCTTCAACTCCTGAATTTGATGATTGGAAATGGGTTAGTTATTGGTACCCTATTCGTCAGGTTATTGCTTTTAAACGCGATGTTTATCGAAAAGCAATGAAAGAATTTTCATTGCCAGTATTTAGCATCCAATCCGATGCGGAAGCACCAATAGCAAATGTTTCTAAAAAGAAACGATTTAATTTCTTTGCTCATAAACGAAAAAATAAACAGTGTATTAAAAAATGAATCAATACTTACAATTTCCTAACTTCAATCCAATTGCTTTTTCACTTGGCCCTATATCGCTTCATTGGTATGGTGCAATGTACTTATTTGGAGTGCTTGGAGCGCTTTATTTAGCCAAACGAAGAGCAAATAAACCTAATAGTCAATGGACAACACAACAAGTTGAGAATTTGCTATTCTGGGGTTTTTTAGGGCTTTTTATTGGTGGACGATTAGGCTATATCCTTTTTTATAATTTTAACGTTTTTATCCAAGACCCTGTTACATTATTTAAAGTCTGGGAAGGCGGCATGTCTTTCCATGGTGGTCTAATCGGTGCAATTTGCGTTATTGCTATTTTCGCAAAAATTAATCATAAAACCTTTATGCAAGTGGCTGATTTTGTCGCTCCTTTAGTACCTATTGGTTTAATGTTTGGGCGATTTGGTAATTTTATTAATGGTGAGCTTTGGGGACGTGTGACTCAATCTCATATTGGTATGTTATTCCCGACTTCCTCTCATGCGGATTTTATGTTTGTACAAACACATCCTGAGTGGTTATCGCTTTATACTTCTCTAAATGGCATTTTACCAAGACATCCTTCACAGCTTTATGAAATGATGTTTGAAGGAATTGTTTTATTTATCATTTTGAATTTGTTCATTCGTAAAAATAGACCAACAGGTGCTGTATCTGGATTGTTTTTGCTTTGTTATGGTTTATTTCGATTTGTAATCGAATTCTTTAGACAACCCGATGAGCAACTAGGACTATTTTTTAATGTCATTAGTATGGGGCAAATTTTATGCCTACCAATGATTTTTGCCGGTATTTTATTTCTTTTTTATACATATAGAGTTAACAAAAAGGCGACAACACGATGAAACAGTATTTAGCACTTATGCAAAAGATATTAGCAGAAGGTATGCCTAAGTCAGATCGGACAGGAACTGGAACATTATCCATTTTTGGTCATCAAATGCGGTTTAATCTACAGGATGGATTTCCATTAGTCACTACAAAAAAATGCCATTTACGTTCAATTATTCATGAATTACTTTGGTTTTTAAAAGGCGATACAAATATTAAATATTTAAAAGATAATAAAGTAACTATTTGGGATGAATGGGCTAATGAGAATGGTGATTTAGGTCCTGTTTATGGAAAACAGTGGCGAGCATGGACAGCACCAGATGGGCAGCATATTGATCAAATATCGCAATTAATTGATCAAATCAAAAATGATCCTGATTCAAGACGCCTAATAATTTCTGCTTGGAATGTTGGAGAATTGGATCAAATGGCGTTAGCTCCTTGTCATGCATTTTTTCAATTTTATGTAGTGGATGGAAAGCTTTCTTGCCAGCTTTACCAACGTTCTTGTGATGTGTTTTTAGGGTTACCATTTAATATTGCTAGCTATTCGTTATTAATTCATATGATTGCTCAACAATGCAATTTAGATGTGGGTGATTTTGTTTGGACTGGTGGTGATACGCATTTATATTCAAACCATTTGGAACAAACTCATTTACAATTGAGTCGAACGCCTAGAGCGCTACCAAAACTTGCTATTAGACGTAAACCTCCAACAATTTTTGATTATGAGTTTGAGGACTTTGAAATTATTGGCTATGATCCTTACCCTGCAATCAAAGCACCCGTTGCGGTTTAAATTCTTGTAAAGAAGTTTCAGGAAAAGCCTACGTTTGAGTATAAAATTTTAAAAAATCTTAAGAACGAAGATCACAGCAACTAATTATATATTGTTGTGATCTGTTTAAACTATACCTTATTAGATACATTAATGTAGGGAAGATCTTTCTAATTTTCTGCCCTTAAAATCAATATATAGTATATAATAATCAACTTTGTTATTAACAATAACTTAATCTTAATATGAGTCAAAATCAGGAAATTCGTCCTATCTTTACTAAACGCCTACTACACCCTCGTTACTGGTTAACGTGGTTTGGTATTGGTATCTTATATTTAATCGTTTTATTACCCTATCCAGTAATTTATCAATTAGGAAAAAGTTTAGGGTTGCTTTCAATGAAATTAATTGGTAAACGTAAAGAGACAGCAAGACAAAACCTTAAACTTTGTTTTCCTGAAAAATCACAGCTTGAACGTGATCAATTGTTGCGGGGCAATTTTATTTCTACTGGATTGGCTATTTTCGAAACAGGGATGGCTTGGTTCTGGTCTGACAAAAGATTAGCTAAACATTCATCTATTGTCGGTGACCAATATATCAAAAATATACAACAATCAGGTCAAGGCGTTTTACTTATTGGAATTCATTTCCTAACATTAGAATTAGGGGCACGCATTTTAGGAATGAGTCATCCCGGTGTAGGTGTTTATCGACCAAATGATAATCTGGTAATGGATTATGTTCAGCTTAAAGGTAGACTCAAATCTAATAAATACATGTTAGATCGCTATAATACTAAAGGTATGATCCGCGCATTAAAAAATGGTGAGTTACTTTGGTATGCCCCTGATCATGATTATGGACCTAAAAATAGTGTCTTTGCTCCATTATTTTCAGTAGAAAAAGCAGCAACGACGATAGGTACACGTATATTGGTTAAATTAGGCCAACCCGCCATTATTCCATTTACACCTAAGCGTGAGGAAAATGGCCATTATACCGTGTATGTAACACCAGCGCTTGAAGGTTATCCTATTGATGATGATGTATTAGCTGCAACTTTTATGAATAAAGCTATTGAACAAGAAATTTTAAAAGCTCCAGAACAATATATGTGGTTACACCGACGATTTAAAACCCGTCCTAAGGGGGAAGCTCCTTTGTATACTAATGATGTTCAATCTGACTAAATCAATTATTTTTTTATAATGTCTGTTTGAAGAGTAAAAATACGAAATGCAAAAACTAAATAAAATTATTCTATACTGTCGCTGTGGATTTGAAAAAGAATGTGCTGCTGAAATCACAGATAGAGCTGCACAACTGGAAATATTTGGTTTTGCCAAAGTTATAGAAAATAGTGGTTATGTCACTTTTGAATGTTATCAAGACGATCAAGCGACAATACTGATAAAAAAACTTCCGTTTCGTACTCTAATCTTTGCTAGACAGATGTTTGTATCAGGTGATTTATTGACTGATCTACCAGCCAATGATCGGATCACTCCAATAATTAATGCATTATCGGGTTTGATCGATAACGCAGGTGATGTGCGTGTAGAAGTCGCTGATACCAATGAAGGTAAAGAACTAGGTGGATTTTGTCGTAAATTTACAGTACCACTTCGTCAAGCGCTACGAAGCAAACGTATTTTATTAAAAGTTGAAAATCCAAAAAAACCTGTTATTCATCTATTTTTTACAAGTAGTAATAGTTGTTATGTAGGTTATTCATTAAGTCAAAATAACTCACCTTTTTATATGGGGATCCCTAGACTAAAATTTCCTGCTGATGCACCAAGTCGTTCTACATTAAAATTGGAAGAGGCGTTCCATATTTTTATTCCTTATGAAGAGTGGGATGAACGCTTAAAAGGTGGTTTGAATGCAGTTGATTTAGGTGCTTGCCCAGGCGGTTGGACTTATCAACTAGTTAAAAGAAGTATGATGGTTTACGCTATTGATAATGGTCCAATGAATAACAAACTAATGGAAACTGGACAAGTTAAACATTATCGTGAAGATGGCTTTAAATTTACGCCTAAAAAACATAATATTTATTGGTTAGTTTGTGATATGGTTGAAAAACCGACCAAGGTGACGCAATTAATAGCTAAATGGGTGATTAATGGTTGGTGTCGAGAAACCATTTTTAATCTTAAATTACCAATGAAAAAACGGTATGAAGAAGTAAAACAAAATATAAAGTTACTCAATGACGAATTAAATAATAATCAAATCAATGTTCAAATTCAGGCCAAGCAGCTTTATCATGATCGTGAAGAAATTACTGTTCATGTGCAACGAATTTGGGGATAGTAAATAACAAGAGAGTGGGTGTATGAATTTAAAAATTTTCTTTTATTCAATATTAATGTCTATATTATTGACATTTTTAACTGGATGTCCGGGTAATCAATCGCAACTTAGTGATTATGATGGAACTAAAAGTTCTAGTTATTATCTATCACTAGCGGATGAAAGTTCTGGAAATGCTAAAACCAATTGGCAATTACTAGCTATTCAGGCATTAATTAAAGAAAATAAAGTTTCTCAAGCAAAAGATTTGTTATCTCAAATATCCTCTGATCTTAATGATGAACAACAGAAAGAAAAATTATTGTTGCAAGGTGAAATTGCAGTAAAATTGAAAAAACCATTTAATATTAAAAAGTTAACAACTGATGGGTTAACCAATTCACAATTATACCGTTACTACTCTATTAAATTAAGTTTGGATGAAAAAAATAGAGATATCAATGGTCAAGCTCATGATTATATTGAACTAGAAAAATATACGCCAGAAAAACAGAAAAACCAGATATTAAATGATACATGGAAATTTTTTAGTAGATTGAGTACTAAACAAGTTAATACCATTTTAGTTTATGAAGATGAAGTAACTTTACAAGGATGGATTAATTTAGCGGATGCTTATAAAAGTAATAATATAGAACCAAAAACACAAGAAGATGATACGCCTGAAATTATTGCAGAGAGAGTACAAAAACAGAACGAATTATTAAAACAGGCTGTAAAAGATTGGTTACTACAATATCCGGATCATCCAGCTAAAAGTATCATTTCTTTATTAATAGGAGAACAAGCATTAAATGTTGATGATGTTAATGCTAAAAAAGTAGCATTATTATTACCACTAACAGGATCATCACGCCTTTTTGGTGATACTATTCGACAAGGTTATTTTGATGCCATTAAATTTTTCCCACAAGAGCCACAACAAAATGTAGTTTTACTTGATACAACAAGTGCTGATATGGATGCTCTTATAAGTCAAGCTAAAGAACAAAATGTTGAATTGATAGTAGGTCCTTTACTGAAAGATGAAGTGATTAAGATTAAACAGTTGGCGCCTTCTTTACCTGTTTTAGCATTGAATAAAGTGGATAATAGTTCAGTTACACCGAATAAAATGTGTTATTTCGCATTATCACCAGAAGATGAAGCACAAGATGCAGCAGATCATATTTATGTACAAAACAAATTAAAGCCACTCTTGCTGGTTCCGCAAAATGATCTCGGTCAACGTGTAGCTCAAAGTTTTGCTAAAAAATGGTCTGAATTATCATCTAATAGTTCACAAGCTTATGTACAATATTTTGGCAATAAAAGTACATTAAGTTCTGGTATGAATCGTAATGTAGGAATAAAACTTACTGGAATCCCTATTTTAACCGATTATACAGAAGATCAATCAGACAATTTTGACGCTGTCTATATTTATGCTTCATACGATGAGTTAACTCTTATAAAACCAATGATTGATATGGCAGCCGGCAAATCAGTAGGTAATTCATCCTCACTTATGATCTACACAAGCACCAAAAGTCATGTGGCTAATGCTTCGGATGATTTTAATTATGATATGGATCATACTGAATATGCTGAAATTCCAATGATCGTTAATTATTCTGATCAAATGTCAGAAATCATACCTGACAATATTCAGAAAAATTATTCATTATTGCGTTTATATGCGATGGGGATTGATGCTTGGAGACTTGCAAATCGCTTTAATCAAATGAATTCGTACCAAACTGACTTTTTAAATGGTATGACGGGTAAATTATCGACCAAGGATCAATGTGAAGTCACTCGTGCTTTATCTTGGCAACAATATATTCATGCATTATCCCGATCTAATTCAGAAGAATAACAAAAAAATTGGCAAGCATTACGAAGATATTGCTTGCCAGTATTTACTAAAACAAGGGCTTTCATTTATTGCTCAAAATAGTCAATATCGTTTAGGTGAAATTGATTTAATTATGCGTGATAAACAATGTCTCGTTTTTGTTGAAGTACGTTATAGAAAAAATGCCAATTTTGGTAATGCCGAAATGACCGTAACATCAAGTAAACAAAATAAAATCAAGCAAGCGGCACAACTCTGGATGTTATCAGAAAATATGAATATTGATGATACAGAATTTAGATTTGATATTTTTGCTATTACGGGCAAAAACCAAAAATGGATTATTAATGCGTTTTAATTTTTAGGTGAAAAACGTGCAAGATTTAATAAAAAATTATTTTACTGAAAGTATTCAAACTCAAATTGTAATGGCTGAGTCTTTAGGGACATCAATTGAAAAAGCGGCAAGCATTATTGTTCAAGGTTTACTTAATGGTAATAAAATTATGAGTTGTGGTAATGGCTCATCTGCGGCAAATGTACAAAGTTTTACTTCTCGATTAATTACCAGTATTAATATAGAAAGACCCAGCATACCCGCTATAGCTTTGGTATCTGATAATGTATTATTAAGTGCAATCGCCAATCATGAAGAAGTCTATGCTCGCCAAATACAAGCTTTGGGGCAGCAAGGTGATATTTTGATAGTATTGACTTGCCAAGGTAACAGCCGTTCGATTATTCGCGCTGTTCAAGAAGCTGTGATTAAAGATATGAAAATTGTTGCTTTAACTGCTTTTGATGGTGGTGAAGTTATCGGCTTACTTGGTCAAAATGATATTGAGATAAGAGTTCCATCTTATAAAAAAGTAATGGCATATGAAATGCATGCTATGATTTTAAATTGTTTATGCCAATTAATTGAAAATACTTTGTTTATTCAACATGAATAAGTTGAAATAAAAACGGTATAGTCCTGCATTAATAACGAATTTTATGCTATAATTACAAGCTATTTTGATGACCTAATTTAATAAGAGAATATGGTGTTATGACCGAACTAGCCAAAGAAATAACCCCCGTTAATATTGAAGATGAGCTAAAATCCTCTTATCTTGACTATGCAATGTCTGTCATTGTCGGGCGTGCTTTACCTGATGTACGCGATGGCTTAAAACCAGTCCATAGAAGGGTCCTTTTTGCCATGCATGAAGCAGGATACGATTGGAATAAACCTTATCGAAAATCTGCTCGTGTTGTTGGGGATGTTATTGGTAAATACCATCCACATGGTGACTCTGCTGTTTATGACACAATCGTACGTATGGCGCAGCCATTTTCATTACGTTATATGTTAGTTGATGGTCAAGGAAACTTTGGTTCTGTTGATGGTGATTCGGCTGCGGCAATGCGTTACACCGAAATACGTATGCAAAAGTTTGCAGGTGCGTTATTGACTGATCTTGATAAAGAAACCGTTGATTTCTCGCCGAACTATGATGGCTCTGAAATGATTCCTGATGTATTGCCAACGCGTATTCCTAATTTACTGATAAATGGTTCTTCAGGTATTGCGGTTGGTATGGCAACAAATATCCCTCCTCATAATCTATCTGAAGTCATTAATGGTTGCCTTGCTTTTATTGAAGATGAAAATATTTCAGTTGATGGATTAATGGAACATATCCATGGACCTGACTTTCCAACTGCTGCTTTAATTAATGGTCGAAAGGGTATTGAAAATGCCTACCGAACTGGACGTGGTATTATCTATATTCGTTCTAAAGCAACTATTGAAGTTGATGATCATAGTGGGCGTGAAACAATCATTGTTAATGAAATTCCGTATCAAGTTAACAAGAAAAAACTGATCGAGAAAATAGCTGAATTAGTTAAAGACAAAAAAGTTGAAGGTATCTCGGCGCTACGCGATGAATCTGACAAAGATGGGATGCGTATTGTTATTGAAATTAAACGAGATGCTGTCGGTGAGGTTGTATTAAATAACTTATTCTCATTGACACAATTGCAAGTCTCATTTGGTATCAATATGGTAGCCTTACACAAAGGGCAACCTAAACTTCTAAATTTACGTGAGATGATTGAAGCCTTTGTGCTTCATCGACGTGAAGTGGTAACTCGTAGAACTATTTATGAATTACGTAAAGCTCGTGAAAGAGCCCATGTATTAGAAGGGTTAGCTATTGCGCTTGCCAATATTGATCCTATTATTGAATTAATTCGCGCAGCTTCAACTCCAGTTGAAGCTAAAAGCAAATTATTATCTCAAGCTTGGCAGCTTGGTAATGTAGCAGCAATGCTCGAAAAAGCGGGTAACGATGCTGCTCGACCAGAAGATTTAGCGCCAGAATTTGGTATTCGCGATGGTTATTATTACCTATCAGAAGCACAAGCCCAAGCTATTTTAGATCTTCGTTTACATCGATTAACGGGTCTAGAACATGAAAAGATTTTGGATGAGTATAAACAATTACTGATTCAAATTAGCGAGTTACTGCACATTTTAGCCAGTCCAGAACGTTTAATGGAAGTGATTCGTGAAGAGCTTGAAGCGGTTCGTGATCAATTCCAAGATGCAAGAAGAACTGAAATTACAGCAAGCAGTGCTGATATTAATATTGAAGATCTTATTGCTCAAGAAGATGTTGTTGTAACTCTCTCACACCAAGGCTATGTAAAATATCAGCCTTTATCTGATTACGAAGCTCAACGTCGAGGTGGCAAAGGTAAATCTGCAACGAAAATCAAAGAAGAAGATTTTGTTGAAAAATTACTTGTAGCGAATACCCACGATACGATTCTTTGTTTCTCAAGCCGTGGTCGTTTATATTGGATGAAAGTTTATCAACTACCTGAAGCAAGTCGAGGTTCACGTGGACGTCCAATTATTAATTTATTACCACTCGAAGCAGGTGAACGTATTACCGCGATCCTACCTGTTCGAGAATTTGATGACGAACACTGTGTATTTATGGCTACAGCACAAGGTACCGTTAAGAAAACTTCACTAATTGAATTTAGTCGTCCAAGAAGTGGTGGTATTATCGCTATTAATTTACGTGATGATGATGAATTAATCGGTGTAGATCTAACAAGTAATGAAACGTCTGATACTGTTGATGATGAACTCAATGATGATGTAATTGTTGATGAGACTGATAATGATGAAGAGGTCTCTCAAATCTCTAATACAGAAGACATTATGTTGTTCTCCGCTAATGGTAAAGTGGTTCGCTTCCCAGCCAATAAAGTTCGCTGCATGGGACGAACTGCGACAGGTGTTCGAGGTATTAAATTAGAAGACGATGATAAAGTCGTATCACTGATTGTTCCACGAGGAAATGGCGCGATTTTAACTGCAACGCAAAACGGCTATGGTAAACGTACACAACAAGAGTTATACCCAACCAAATCACGCGCGACAAAAGGTGTTATTTCTATCAAAGTGAGTGAAAGAAATGGTAAAGTCGTTGGTGCTGTTCAAGTTGATGAAACAGATCAAATCATGTTAATCACTGATGCAGGAACGCTTGTGCGTACACGTGTTTCGGAAGTAAGTATTGTAGGTCGAAATACACAAGGTGTTATGCTTATTCGTACAGCAGATAACGAAAAAGTCGTTGGATTACAGAGAATAGCCGAAACTGAGGATGAGGAAAGTGAGTCCGATCTTTCTCAAGAAGATGAACGACAGAGTTCATCTTCGGAGTCAGAAGAATAAGTTTTAATTATCAAAAAGGATTAGTTATAACTAATCCTTTTTTATTTATAATATCCAGAAAAGGAATAGTATTAAATGTCATTTTTAATAAAGAAAATCTTAACAAATCTTGCATGGCAAATTTTAATTGCTTTGATACTAGGTGTAGCGGTGGGCGCTTATTTATTTGAACTTTCTGTCCCAAGCCATCCTTTACATTCATATTATCAATTTTCGATAGTTAATATTTTTCAACCAGCTGGTGATATCTTTATTCGTTTAATTAAAATGATTGTATTACCTATTATACTCAGTACGCTCACTTTAGGTATTGCAGGTATTGGTGGTTCAAAAAGATTAGGAACATTGGGTTTTAAAACTATTCTCTATTTTGAAATTATTACAACGATTGCCATCTTACTAGGGCTTTTCTGGGGAAATATTTTTGCACCGGGTGCGGGAATTGACTCTACAACCTTAGCAACGAGCGATATTAGTAAGTATACTAAAGCCGCAGAAGAATTGAGCGGAAAACCTCATGGCTTAATTGTTATGATATTAGATATGATTCCAGCTAATATCTTCAAAGCTATGAGTGATGGCGCTGTTTTACCTGTTATCTTCTTCTGTGTCTTTTTCGGTTTAGGTTTAATGTCATTACCAGACAAACAACGTGAACCATTTGTTTTCTTCTTAAAAGTTGTATCTGACACCATGTTTAAAGTAACGAACATGATTATGCGCTACGCACCAATTGGTGTTTTCGCTTTGATTACTGTAACCGTTGCTAAATATGGATTTGCATCTCTTCTGCCGTTGTTTAAATTAATTTTCACTGTTTATTCAGCTATGATTATTTTTACATTGGTGGTATTAGGACTTGTATGTAAACTTTGTAAATTTAATATTTTTACGCTATTAAAAATATTAAAAGAAGAGTTGGTTATCGCATTTTCAACAGCGAGTTCTGAAACTGCATTACCAAAAATTATTGAAAAGATGGAAGCATACGGTGCGCCAAAGGCGATCACAAGTTTTGTTATTCCAACAGGTTATTCATTTAATCTTGATGGCTCAACGCTTTATCAAAGTATTACGGTTATCTTTTTGGCTCAGCTATTCCATATAGATTTAACCATTTTAGATCAGATTATTATTGTTATAACATTGATGATTGCCTCTAAAGGTATAGCTGGCGTACCGGGTGCTTCAATCCTTGTTTTATCTGCAACCCTAGGCAGTGTGGGTATTCCGCTTGAAGGTATTGGTTATATTATGGGCGTAGAGCGTATTTTAGATATGGGTAGAACGGTTGTTAATGTTGTCGGTAATGCATTAGCAGCGATTGTTATTGCTCGTTGGGAACATGTTTTTGATGATAAAAAAGCAAAAGCATACGAACAACAATATTTGAAATAATTCTATTGTTAGCTAATCTATAATGATTATTTTAAAATTTAAAACTACCTGTAATGACAGGTAGTTTTATAACCTGTTTTTTAATTACTTATTTTTATAATTATTAGAAATATTTTGTCATATCAAATTCAATTCTTTCTCCATCAGGACCACTAATAAGAAAAAAGCTTACTTCACAATGCTCTCTTTTCTCATAAATTGGCCCCTCATTGATCTCGTAACCGAAGCTTCTTATCTTATTAAGCATCCCGTCAATATCATTAACTTCTAGTGCAAAATGTTCAATACCATTGTGAGTTTGAATTAAATCGGTATAAGTATTATCCGGTAATTGATACAGTTCCAATGTAAGTTTTGGCGAACTTAAAAATTCTACACGCACTTCACCATTTTGAACTTTTTTGGAAAATTTTTCTGTAACTGTAAAACCTAACGTTTGATAAAAAGATGAGGATTTATCAATGTTACTAACTTTTAAACCCAAATGGGCAATACCTGTAATTAAATTATTCATATTAGATACCTTTTTTCGAACAATAGTAACCATAAAATGCAACGTAGATAAAACAGCATAGAGGTGCGGTAAATGCTATTTGCATGTTTCCTTGATTTACATCAGAAATAATTCCCATAATTAGTGGAATAACTGCACCACCAATAATTGACATAACGACAATGGATCCTGCAGTTTGAGTATCTTTACCCATTCCTTTAATTGTTAATCCGAAATTAGTTGGCCATCCAGGAGCCATACAAAAACTAATGGTAGTTAATGTTGCAATGGCCATGATCCCAGAGCTCATTATTGCTATTGCTAACAAGATAACTGCCAGAATGGCAAAGATGCTCAATAATTTAGCAGGACTTATTTTTTTCATTAAAAATGTAGATACAACTTTCCCTAATGCATAGAAAAGTAGTGAGATAAGTAACCAATAAGTAGCATTATGTTCAGATGTGCCAGTTTCAACTTGTTGGACGAAACGTATAGTAAAACTCCAGACACCAACTTGAGCACCAACATATAAAAATTGAGAAATAATACCTAAAGTAAAACGAGGAATAGCAAAAAGTCTTTTTAAAGAATGGATTAAATTTTCATTTTCTTGATTTTCAATCGAACTAGCCTTACATGCTGGAAATTTGACAAAAATAAATATCAATGCAATTAAAACTAATATTGAACCGATTATTAAATAAGGTGTAACTACTTGCCCAACCATTTGATGCCTAGCCTCATTTGCTGCTTCCGGTGTCATTTGCAATAATTCAGCATGACTAGGATCATTTTTTCCAAATACTAATTGTTGACCGATTAGAACACCTAATATAACACCAACGGAATTAAAAATTTGTGAGAAATTAATTCGTTGTGTTGATGTTTCTATGGGACCTAACAAACTTGAATAAGTATTACAAGATGACTCAAGAAATGACAAACCACAAGCGATAATGCCTAAGCAACCAAGAAATGCATAATAGGTCATTGATGAGGCTGCTGGTATAAATAAAAAGCAACCAGTCGCATATAACATTAAACCAATAACAATTGCTAATTTGTAAGAGAATTTTTTAATTATTGCTGCTGCTGGTAATGCGATAAAAAAGTATCCTAAAAAAAATACGGATTGTACTAAAGCAGTTTGTGTATCAGTAAGATCAAACCCTTTTTTAAACTGTGCAATTAGAATATCATTTAAATTAACAGCCATTCCCCAGAGAGCAAATAAACAACATACTAGAATAAATTTTGCCCATGGCGTTTTTGTTAAATAAGTACTACTATCTAAAGTAGATGATTTATTAGTCGTATTCATAATAAAACCTTAATATTTAAAAATAATCAGTAATAATTTATTAATTACTACTAAATTTGTTCATGCGTTCAATTGCCTGCTGGTAGGTAGTCATACATGCAGCTCCAATATATTCGACACTCACTGCTGCAAAAGCAGAACTAAATAACGCAGCTTGTTTAATATTTTGTCCATTAGCAATTTGAGCGGCTAAGGCTCCGTTGAAAGCATCTCCAGCACCAGTTGTATCAACAGGATTTGCTGGGAAACAAGGGATCCAAGTTTTGGTTGAATGATCTGAAAGTAGTGAACCTTTAGCACCCATAGTGATAATGATTTTTTTAACACCTTTTTGGTGTAGATAATCAGCAGCACATTCTGCACTTTCTTTATCAGTAATTTTTTGACCTGTGAGAAGATAAGCCTCTGTTTCATTGGGGGTTAACAAATCAACTTTTGATAATAAATTATCACTAACAGGTTGAAATGGCGCTGGATTTAAAATAGTAAATGCATTGTTATTATTTGCAATATCAATTACCTGATTGATAGCTGAAAGATTATTCTCAAGTTGGACTAATACTACATCTGCACATTTTATTGCAGGTTCGCATTTTTTAATTTCTTCTTCTGTTACAATCATATTGGTACCAGGATCGACAGAAATCATATTTTCAGCACTTTCGCCAGCAACGTAAATTAATGCATTGCCTGTAGCTCGTTGATTTGAACTTAATATGGTTACAGCATTAAACCCTACTTCCTTAAGATGACGGCGAGCAAAATAACCAAAATCATCTTCTCCTATTTTCCCTATATAATGTACGTTTGCCCCTGCTTTCAACGCTGCTGTGGCTTGATTAGCACCTTTTCCTCCTGCTGAAATCTTACTTGATCTGGCAACTAATGATTCACCGGGCATGGGGAAACGCTCTAAAAATGCAGTTATATCAAGATTAAAAGATCCGAAAACACAAACTTTTCCTTTCATTTAATTGTCCTTTTACTATTTGATAGTTTTAATAGCGTTATTGATATCAGTCGTCATTTTTTTCCACGCATCATCTAAAGAGAGATTCTTTTTAAATAGTCCTGAGCTTCCCATAATTAATACTTCAGCTCCTGATGAGAGCAGTTGATGATAAGTATTTGCATTACAAGAACCATCAACCTCAATTAGAAATTTAAAATTATTACGTTTTTTCAATTCAGAAAGTTTTTTTATTTTTTGTAGCATTTCTGGAATAAATGGTTGACCAGCATAGCCTGGATCAACGGTCATTATGGTAATTTTATCAAGTAGATGAATATATTCTGATATGTACTCAATAGGAGTTGCTGGATTTATGACAACTCCCGCTTTTTTATTTAATTGATGAATATGATTAATCACCCTAAAAGCATTAGTATTAATTGTTTCTGCATGAGGACAGATAAAATCAGCACCAGCATTTGCCATTTGATCAATAAAATCCGTAGGGTATTCCACCATTAAATGGACATCTATGGGTATAGATGTGTGAGGTTTTATTTGTTCAATGAAGAAAGCTGAAAGTGTGATATTTTTTACAAAATGACCATCCATAATATCAACATGCAAAAAGTCAGCATGTTGATTAAAAAATGTTAATTGATCTTTTATATTAATTAAATCCATACACATCAGTGATGGGGAAATTTTACATGGCATAATTATTCTCCTTATTACTAGAACCATAATATTTATCTAGTTAAGAAGAGATATTTAATTAAGCTAATACAACCTCTACACTGTGCCAATCCATTTCTTTTTGTAGTAGTTTATCGATATTTTTATCGGTAATGAGTACATCAATATCGCCTAAGTTACATATTTTAGCGAAAGCATTTTGATTAAATTTGGTCGAATCAGCTAGTACAATGATTTTTCTTGCTGTTAAAATCATCTGCTTTTTTAAATGAGCATGATATTCATTGTTATCACTTAAACCATTATCAAAATCTAATCCATCGCAAGAAATGAATAATGTATCTATAGTAAATTCTGCCAACATCTTTTCGGTTAATGACCCAACCATATCTTCATTTTTGGCAAAATAGGCACCGCCTAAAACAAAAATTTGAATTTGACTTTTTGCCGCTAATGTCTGAACAACATTTATAGAATGAGTGATAACAGTCATATCAACATTTGGAAGTTGTCGAGCTAAAAACCAACAAGATGAACTACTGTCTAAAGCGATACGATCTGCATTATTCACAAATTGTAGTGCTTTTCGAGCGATGCGGGTTTTTACATCAGTATTAACTAAAATCCGTTGGCGGAATGAGCGATTATTACTTAATATGGAAGGCACTATAGGATCACTAGAGATAGTTGAGGCTAGTACTGCGCCTCCATGGCTGCGACGAATTAAATCCTTTTTCTCTAAAGTTCTCAAATCTCTACGTAGTGTTTCTTTAGATACGGAACATAGTTTTGCCATATCATTTACTGTCAGACTAGTGTGTTGACTTAGTAATTGAATGATCATTTGTTGCCGTTCTAGTATTAACATAATATCTCCTTAACTGCCTTACCATTTTAACTTTTTTAGAAATTACCATTTTGTGTATGGAATCTGTTTTGTTATTTGTTTTGTTTCATTAATAATAAAATATGATAAAGAACACATTTATCTTATTGAATGATTGTATACTTGATTAAATTTATACATATTATTACCTGAAACAAAAAAAAACGGTCAAAATCGGTATATAAAATCGTATTTGATTTTGACTGAATTTGACCGAATCTTTTTAAATAAATTAATGATAGTCTATTATGAATCGTAATGCTTATTAGTTGGGAGTATTTTTGCTGAATATGTGATTGAAGTTCTTTTTTATTTGGATGGTGGGAAATATTTTTTTGCAACTATAAAAAACCCAGCATTTGCTGGGCTTTTTATTTATTAGATAACTATTTAATTTTAGCTTCTTTATAAATAACATGCTGACGAACAACGGGATCGTATTTTTTGATTTCCATTTTCTCAGGCATAGTTCTTTTGTTTTTGCTAGTGGTATAAAAATGACCTGTACCAGCAGAAGAAACTAATCTAATTTTTTCGCGTACACCTTTAGCCATGATATGGTTTCCTTATTAGTACTTTTCACCACGGGCACGAAGTTCAGCTAAAACTGCATCAATACCCTTTTTATCGATAGTTCGCATACCTTTAGCAGATATACGCAATTTTACAAAACGTTTTTCGCTCTCAACCCAGAAACGGTGAGTTTGAAGATTTGGTAGAAAACGACGTTTAGTAGCATTCATCGCATGAGAACGATTATTTCCTACTAAAGGACCTTTTCCTGTTACTTGGCATACTCGTGACATGTCAATAATTCTCCGAAATTTCTATGCTTAAGCCTTGGGCGTAATATGTTAATGGAATTAACCTCGTCAGGCTTTTAGTTTGCTGCAGTTCTATCTGAGAAGCAGTCTAACCTCTCACACTACACCCACAATAATGAGGTAGCGAAGTATACGCTGTTATACACAAATTCTCAAGCATTATCTTATTTAAGCTTAAAATAAGTTTATATAAATGTAGTTCACATAAAACCCAAATTGAGGTAGAAAGTGCCGTGATGGATTTGGTTTCGATCTATTATGGTATAGACATTATAACAAGAGTACTCATTCTTGAGGAGTTTAATGTTGCTCACCTTATCATAAATAAAAACTATCAGAAAAGAGATATTTTTATTGCCACAATGAAAAATAGACCTTTATTACCCACAGAGCAAAAGTTTTATTGCTTTCTAATTGAACATATCTTAATTAAATATAATGACAATGCTATTTTGGGGGAGTTTGGAAAATTATCTTACTATTTGATGTGTCAAAAATATTAGCTTGTGACGGTGAATAATTAAAAAGTTAAATTCTGTTCAAAATATTCTATTAATAGAGTAGATATTATTTTTTACATATTAAACAAATTTTTATAAAACAAAATGTTAACTTTGTCTGTGATTTTAGAAAAAATGATTTAATTTTATAATAAATGTGTTTTAATAATTAGGATGAAGATTTTATTTATTCCTTTTGATTTTCCAACTTTCAAGGAGATTATATGAGCCAGTTTCAGCCATATAGCATATACGGCATTATCGGTTATCCTTTAGGTCACAGTATGAGTCCACTTATTCATACTACATCATTTCAAGATTATGGTATTCCTGCTGTATTAGTACCATTTCCTACTCCTCCAGAAGAAATTCCAACATTATTTAAATCGGTAAGATTATTAAATATACGTGGATTATGTGTCACTATTCCACATAAACAAACCATTATTCCTTATTTAGATGAAGTAACTGAGCATGTAAAAAAGGCGGGAGCAGCGAATTTAGTGTATTGGGATGGCGACAAGCTTTGCGGTGACAATACTGATATTGTTGGTTTCATGGAGCCACTTAGAGCGAAAAATTTGCCTGCTGAATACAAAAAGGTTTTATTACTTGGGGCAGGCGGTGCCGCACGAGCTGCCGTTGTTGGTTTACAAGATCTTGGTTATACCGATATTACTGTAACTGACATTGTTGATGATTTACCTCAATCATTAGCTAAAGAGTTCAATCTTAAAACCGTTGCATGGCAAGATCGAAATAAAGTAGAAGCGCAAATAATTATTAATTCGACTCCATTAGGTATGACAGGTAAATTTGAAGATCAAACACCTTATGAACAAGCATGGTTTAAAGGTAAAGGTATTGCGTACGATATCGTTTATACGCCATATAATACTCGCTTCAGACAAGAAGCTGAAAAAGCAGGTTGGGAGTCAATTTCCGGTCGAGAAATGTTTATTGGGCAAGCGAATGCACAATTTAAAATTTGGACGGGTAAAGATCTTTCTGAACGGGCAAAACAAGCCGTAATTGATGCCCTAGCAGGTAAATAATAAATAAAAGTATATACATCTAATTTAAATTAGATGTATTGCTGATATCTATACGTTTAACTTTTTTAAATTCTTTATATAAATAAATGATATCGGTGTCATATGTAAAGTTACTGTATAAGTAAAAATACGATAAGGAGGAGTATTTATGACTAACTTAGAATTGCAAGCGTATCGTCGTTTCCTAATGTTAAAAGTGTCTGAGGCAAGTGAATATATTGGTAAAACTGATGCTAGTACATGGCATAATTGGGAAAAAGGTACTGTTCCAGTTCCCCAATATGTTGTTACCGCAATGCAAGAATTGAAAAAATTCCGAACTGATAAAATAAATATTATTATTAATAGTATTAATGATCGTGTTGGTAGTAATACTATTCGTTATTTTATGACCTATGAAGAGTTCAAAAAAGTCAATCCAGAACTTGATATCATTCAGTGGCGATTACATCAATCTATTGCGACAGAGTTATATTTTCGTGGTTTAGAAAAATTGTGTTAACAAAAATTAATACAACTACCATTTAAGTTTAGAGATATTTTTAATAAAAGTGTAAATTATTTTTTACAAGTAGATATTAAAATTTATTTATTTATTTTATAAAAATCAATAAGTTTTAAAAATATATAATAATATGTAAAAAAAATATTGCAAAACTTAAAGTGAATCACTAGCATAGACGGTATATTCTGTAAGCTGTAAATTTGAAGGAACAGGACTCAATATGAATAATACTATTTTTTTAGTAGGCGCCAGAGCAGCTGGCAAAACGACAATGGGAAAAATGCTTGCAAATAAGCTATCGTTTTCTTTCATTGATACAGATTGCCATTTGCTTGAAACTACTCAAAAAACAGTAGCTGAAATTGTTGAAAAAGAAGGTTGGGAAGGCTTTAGAGCCAGAGAAAGCCAGATTTTAATTGATACAACTAAGCCAAATCGAGTCATTGCTACGGGTGGAGGAATGGTACTGGCCGATCACAATCGCCATTTTATGAAACAAAATGGTACTGTCATTTTTTTATCAGCTACAGCTGCAACATTAGCTGCACGTTTAATGAAAGATCCTAATGTTGCTCAGCGCCCATCATTAACGGGTCTATCTATTTTTGATGAGATGGAAAAAGTGTTGGCAGAGCGGTTACCGTTATATCATGATGCAGCACATCATGTAGTTAATGTTGAACAGGATGAAGCTCTAATACTTAATAATATACTTCATATGTTGCAAAATTAATCTAATATCCTTTTATTAAATACCACTTAAAGAGTGGTATTTTTTATTAAAAATAATAAGTTAGAAACTTATAAAAACATCTATTGATGAGTTCGATTTTTATTCAATATTATTCTAATTTTATTTATACATAATTTAAAAACTGTAGATAAATATAAAAAACGAAAAGTTTAATAATAAATTTGGCGTAAACGTTTTCAGATGAATATTTATATATTGAATACAATCAAATGCTCAAAAATTTAATTTTACATATGGAGTATCACAAATGGATAATCGAAAAATTAATTCTTATGGAATTGTCGGATCTATTTATGCCAATTATATTATTCAAAGTATTGCATTGATTGTGATTATGCAATTTTCTCAAGATCTTACAAAGCAGCTTAATACTGATTTGCTTGGTCTTGGTTATGTTGCTTCAGGTATAGGTATTGGCAAGATTTTTTTAATGTTTGCAGGTGGAATACTATCGGATAAATTTGGAAGAAAACTCTTTATCTATCTGGGCATGGCTTGCTATGCGATCTTCTTTATTGGCATGACTTTCTGTACCAATATTCATATCGCTTTTTGTCTTGCAATTGCCGTGGGGGCAGGCAATTCTTTTTTAGATACCGGTTCAATGCCTGCTTTGACCGAGTGTTTTCCTCGTTCAGCGGGTTCTGCAAGTGTCCTCATTAAAGCATTTATTTCTATTGGAACGCTAATTCTTCCATTTATTGTTACCTTTTTTAATACAAACGAAATATGGTATGGTTGGGCGTTTCTTGGCTTTACGGCTTATTTAGTTATTAATGGTTTAATTCTATTTCCTCAAAATTTTCCTAACAAAGATACCGCAATAAAAGGCAATGGTGGTACTGAAGATTATTTCAAAGCTAAACCAAAGTTTGAATTTGAAGGCATTTTATTGATCCTTATGGGATTCACCACCACAGCAACATTTGTCATAATTTTACAGTGGTTACCAACCATTGCGATTAATGGGGTTAATATGAGCGATCTTGAAGCTAAACAATTGATTAGCTACTATAGTACCGCATCAATTATCTCAGTCTTTGTAACGGCATTTATCGTTAAACATCTATTAAAACCTATATTTTGTATCATTATCTTACCTTTACTGTCAGCAATAGTATTAATGTTATTTTACTGTAATATTTCACCTATGATGTGTGTTATCGCTGCAATTGGTATGGGTTTTACGGCAGCCGGTGGCGTGCTTCAATTAACTCTAGTTGTTATGCAGCAATTGTTCCCAACACGCAAAGGTATAGCGGTCGGCTGTATGTATACTTTTAGTGGGTTATCCTTTATCGTTATTCCGCTTATCGTGCCAAAATTGGCTATGTATGATGTAAGTTATGCTATTTTGATCGACTTCTTTATCGCCCTAGCAAGTGTCATACTTGGCTCTATTGTCCTTTATCGATTTAAACAAGTAATTGATATGACAAAAATATAAAACAAAATATTAATAAATTTTTTTAAAAAATAATTACTAATAATCAAAAAATGAATGTTTATAGGAAATAATAGGTGTCTAAATAAATATTTAGGCACCTAAATTTGTTTATATATGAACTATTTTGTGCACGGAATGGGAGCCATCATTCTTGGGCTAAATATTGATTATTTAGCTGCACAATTTAACCCAGAGCTTACCTATTTATTTAATATTGCAAAAGATTCATTAACGCAGAACAAATTGGATTAGTCTGTGAAGCTAAACAAAATGTTTATAATGTCATGATGGGGCTAGGTGTTGGCCGATTATTAGTATTATTTATCATGGGGACTCTCTCAGGTAAATTTGGACGTAAACCATTTATCGTTTTAGGTGGTCTATTTTATATAGGATTCTTACTTGGTATTTTAGTTAGTCCAAATGTACAAATTGCTTTTATGTTTGCAATTTTAGGTGGCATAGCCAACTCAACATGAGATGTGGGTACTTATCCTGCTTTGATGGAAGCATTTGCAAAATCACCGGGTTCGGCGTCAATTTTAATTAAAGCAGCCATTGCCTCAGGTCGTCAATCTGTACTACCAATTATTATGGACATTATCATAGCTAACTAAGGTTATTATGGTTGATCATTTATACTGTGTTGTATTATTTTAGGATTGAATGCATTAATTGTATTAAAAATGCTATTTCCAAATTATAAAATTACTCCAGAGGAAAAAGAGAAAGACCTACAAACGCTTGAAAACCAAACGCCGATATTAAAACAAAAAGCTAATTTTTATATTGAAGGTTTATGCTTTATTGTTATTGGTTTTACATCGACAGCAACATTTTATTTAGTCTCATCTTGTTTAAAAGATTTTTCACAAACGGTTGCTGGTATGGATTCATCTGGGGCAGTTCAGGCATTTTCATCATACGGCATTGGTACATTAGCCAGTGTATTTTTAACCTCAATTTTAGTAAAAAGTCTGGTAAGGCCTGTTTATATTGTTATTCTATACCCATTACTTTCAACCTTAATGTTAATTATTCTATATAGCTATCCAACACCAATGATGTGTATTATTGCTGGTTTCGTGCTTGGTTTCACTGCAGCAGGTGGTGTATTGCAGTTAGCATTAACCACAATGGCCGAATTTTTTCCATCGGGTAAAGGAAAAGTATTGGGGATTTTCTTTACATCATCGAGTGTTGCAACAGCCATGATACCATTTTTCATTGGTTGGATATCAACAAATTTAGGTTTGCGTTATGTTATGCTTAGCGATGCAATTATTGCTGGTTTAGGGACATTATTAGCGGTAGTTGTATTAATCCGTTACCGAAAAATATTTAATATTTCTAAAAGAGCAGATAAAGATAATTATTCATTTAACAAAATACTCTGATATTAAGAGCATGCCGTTATTGGTATGCTCTTTTTTTTATATTTACTAAATAAACCACATTTGAAAAATCAATTATTTCAAATTGATAATTTAAGTTTTTTATTTTTATATTAGTAAAAATCCCTTTCTGAATTATTTTTTAAAAACTGCTTGCGATCAAAATAAAAATACATAAAATTACACAAATAATGAATAAATATTCAATGATGAAAGGTTGTGAAGATGAAAGAGCGTACAACAGAGTTAGTTGAAGGTTTAAGACATTCAGTGCCTTATATAAATGCCCATCATGGTAAAACATTTGTGATTTTACTTACTGGAGCGGTTCTAAAAAGCGATAACTATTCAAGTATCATCAGTGATATTGGATTGCTTTATAGTCTAGGAATTAAACTCGTTATTGTTAATGGTGCACGTAATCAAATTGATGCGTCGTTAAAAAATCATAACATTACGCCTAAATATCATAAAAATACCCGTATCACTGATGCCGCCACATTGGATGTCATCAAGCAAGTTACTGGCCTATTGCAGCTCAACATTACCGCAAGTTTATCAATGAGTTTAAATAATACACCATTACAAGGCGCTCATATTAGTGTCGTTAGCGGTAACTTTGTCATTGCTCAACCATTGGGGGTTGATGACGGAGTTGATTATTGTCATACAGGTAAAATTCGTCGCATAAATAACGAAGCCATCGAAGAACAATTAGAGCGTGGCTCTATTGTATTACTCGGTCCTGTAGGCGTTTCGGTAACAGGCGAAAGTTTTAATTTAGCATCTGAAGATGTCGCTGCTGAAGTCGCTATTCGCTTAAAGGCCGATAAACTAATCAGTTTTTGCGCAGAACAAGGTGTTCTCGATGAAAATGGTCGAGTTATTACCGATCTTTATCCTATAGATGCGGATAATTATGTAAATAATAAAGAGCAACAAGGTAAGCATTTATCAAGTGAAGCACGTTTTTTACGGGTAGCCTCTAAAGCATGCCGTTGTGGAGTTAGGCGAAGCCATTTAGTCAGTTATTTAGTTGATGGCTCTATTTTACAAGAACTCTTTTCCCGTGATGGTATTGGAACACAAGTTTCAATGGAACATTCAGAACAGATTCGCTCTGCAACCATTAATGATATTGGTGGCATATTAGAACTCATCCGACCATTAGAAGAACAAGGCGTATTAGTTAAGCGTTCACGTGAACAATTAGAGATGGAAATTGATAAATTCACCATTATTGAACGTGATAATATGACGATTGGTTGTGCTGCTCTTTACCCTTATCTAGAAGAAAAAATGGGTGAAATGGCTTGTGTCGTAATCCATCCTGATTATCGTAATTCATCTCGTGGTGATTTATTGATTGAAAAGATCATGGAAAGTGCAAATAACTTAGGGTTAAAAAAAATATTTGTATTAACTACCCGTAGTATTCACTGGTTTAGAGAAAAGGGCTTTAATCCAGCAGAAGTGGATGATTTACCAATTAAAAAGAAACAACTCTATAATTATCAAAGAAATTCAAAAATATTAATGTTTAATATTGAATGAAATGATCATTAAAAAGTCTGCTTATTCGGCAGACTTTTAACCAATCATGAATACTTAACTTAATCAAAGCGAAAGCGCTTTTAGTGCTAGTTAAACAATTTCACTACAAATTCGGTAATCAATGACAAACTGGTAAAGTCAGGATCGGCAAATGTAACGCCTTCCACACCTAGAAATGCAAAAAGAGGTAACGCTAGAGCAGGTAATATACATAATAATAACCCATTGATAAAAGCAGCAATTATTGCACCTCGTGCTCCGCCAGTTGAATTACCAAAAATAGCCGCGGTTCCACCTGTGATAAAGCTTGCCATAATTCCTGGAATAATAATGGGTAAACCAACAAAAGGAAAAACAACAACGCAGGCTATTTCAGTAAAGAAACTCACAATGAAACCAACCAATACACAATTGGGTGCTTTATCAAATAACACCATAGGGTCGACAGCGGGTACACAACCAGGTGCGACAACTTGAGCAAATCCTTTAAAAGCTGGAATAATTTCTTCAGTAAAAATGGCTACCCCTTTTTTAGCAATATATAAACCGCCTGCAAAAATAGCTGATTGTTCCAGTGCAAAAATAATGAACGTGTTATTTTTAAGAATATCTTTTAAATAATCAGCAGAAGAAAACGCGCCAGATAAACATAGTAAGACAAACATGGTAATAAAAGTCGCCACATCAGACTGTCTTAAAAAGCTAAAACGATCGTTTATTTTGATATTTTCAATATCATTTTTTTTATTTCCTAACAATGAACCTAAATAAGAACCTATCAAATATGAGATAGTCCCTGCATGAGCAATACAATAATCATTATTGCCTATTATTTTACGGCTGAATTTAGAGAGTAAAGTTGGAAATATCGCCATATAAAGCCCAATAATAATTGCGCCAGTAGCAACAATTATATAGCCATTATAGCCCATACCCTGTAATACGGCAGTGAACGAAAATGCCATAAATAGCACTAAATGCAATGATAAATAAATCGATTTAAAGCGAGTAAATCTTGCTAATAGCAGATTAATGATCATCGCAAAAAAGAGGATAAAAGCAGCGCTTGTGCCAAGTGATTCCATTGTCAATGCGGTAATGGCTTCATTACTTGGTACTACGCCATGCATTCCAAACGCGTGAGTAAACATGTTACTAAACATAATTAACACACCACCCAAAATTTTTCCGCCAGTCTTAATTAACACAAATCCAATAAATGAAAGTAGCGTTCCAGTAATAATTTTAGAAATTTTTGCTCTCTGTAATATCAGACCGATAAAAGCTACTAATGCAATAATGATAGCTGGTTGACCAAATATATTTAGAAAAAGCCCCATGTTTCCACTCCAAAACCTAATAATAAAATAATAAATCATTATAAATGAAATGCTATTTCATTTTGTGTTTTGGATCACAAATTAGCAAATGTAATAAAAAAATAATTAATTATAAGCAAATATTTATCTTAATTAAGGATGATTAATTGACCTTTTTTAGATAACACTTAATTGAGTTTATTCATGTTTATCTGTAAAAATAATTCAGGAGTCTATACCGTTTCATTAAGTTTTGAATATGAGAAAAGGATTATAAGATAAAAAGAAGTTGATAAAGATGTTATCACCATACTTTTTAAATCAAAGTTATTTCTGGCAGTGACCATTATCCCTACAGTTGTCAGCAACTATTTTATTGATTGTCTTTTTTAGATAACTCTTACTTGAGTTTATTAATGTTAATCTGTAAAAATAATTCAGGAGTCTATACCATTTCATTAAGTTTTGAATATAAGAAAAGGATTTTAAGATAAAAAAGTTGATAAAGATGTCATCACTATACTTTTTAAATCAAAGTTATTTCTGGCAGTGACATTATATTTCACTGTTGTCAGCAACTATTTTATTGATTGTCTTTTTTAGATAACTCTTACTTGAGTTTATTAACGTTTATCTGTAAAAATAATTCAGGAGTCTATACCATTTCATTAAGTTTTGAATATGAGAAAAGGATTATAAGATAAAAAAGTTGATAAAGATGTCATCACTATACTTTTTAAATCAAAGTTATTTTAGGCAGTGACATTATTCTTCATTGTTGTCACAAATATCCCAATTGATTGTTTTTTAGATAACACTTACTTGAGTTTATTAATGTTAATCTGTAAAAATAATTCAGGAATCTATACCGTTTCATTAAGTTTTGAATATAAGAAAAGGATTATAAGATAAAAAGAAGTTGATAAAGATGTCATCACTATACTTTTTAATTCAAAGTTATTTCTGGCAGTGACATTATCCCCACAGTTGTCAGCAAATATCCCAATTGATTGTTTTTTAGATAACACTTACTTGAGTTTATTCATGTTTATCTGTAAAAATAATTCAGGAGTCTATACCATTTCATTAAGTTTTGAATATAAGAAAAGGATTTTAAGATAAAAAGAAGTTGATAAAGATGTCATCACTATACTTTTTGAATCAAAGCTATTTCAGGCAGTGACATTATCCCCACAGTTGCCAGCAACTATTTTATTGATTGTCTTTTTTAGATAACTCTTACTTGAGTTTATTCATGTTTATCTGTAAAAATAATTCAGGAGTCTATACCGTTTCATTGAGTTTTGAATATAAGAAAAGGATTTTAAGATAAAAAGAAGTTGATAAAGATGCCATCACCATACTTTTTAAATTAAAGTTATTTCAGTCAGTGACATTATCCCCACAGTTGCCAGCAATTATTTTATTGATTGTCTTTTTTAGATAACTCTTAATTGAGTTTATTAATGTTTATCTGTAAAAATAATTCAGGAGTCTATGCCGTTTCATTAAGTTTTGAATATGAGAAATGAGCGTTATCTGTTTTGATTGTCGATTTGATATTTTATATCAAAACAGATAACGCCCTCTGTTGTTAGCTTTTTATCCAGTTCAATCTAAACTAATACATTAAATTATTATTACTTAGTTATTTTACTGCCTTTTTCTTTAATAATATCAGATCCTTTTTCTACCTTAATTGTCGTTTTACTGAACTCTACGGAGGCATTACGAATTTTAAAACCAAGTTCAGATTCAATATTAATGTTAGAAAATTTGATATTATCAAATGGTTTTTCAGGGGTTCCAATGATAAAACCTGCATAATTGGTTTTACCTTTAACTGTAAGATTATTAAAGCTTATGTTATTAAAGTAAGGTGTTTCGTTTTCTTTATACTCTTTCGGTTGTTCATTATCAGCAGGATAGATTTGGTCGCCTAGCATAAATCCACCTGCAAATTCGCCTTCTTGCAATGCTTTAATTCTCGCATCTTTAGTTGTTGGTCCTCCTTTATAATAAGCTGACAGTACAATTGGTGTTTTTACATTTATCATTGTGTTGTTGTTATATTGAATATCTTTGACTTCTCCACCTTTACCTCGAGGAGATTTTATTCGAATGCCATACATTGCATCGGTGAAAGTATTATTTTCAGCAAGCAGATTACTCACGCCACCATTTGTTTCTGAGCCAATAGATAACCCACGCCCAAGCATAAAGTTATTATCAGCAATATAAAAATCATGGCTAAGGTTGTTTACGGTCGCTTTGATTGCAACGTGATCATCGCCAACACTAATATTATTTTTGGTAATGCTGACTCTTCTACTATTCATTGGATCAATTGCATCAGTATTTTGCCACCAAGCAGGAGCGGATATGGTTGTTTTGTTAATCGTAATATCTTCCACATTTTTAAAAACGATATGAAAACTTGGTGAATTCTGTATAGTGACGCCTTCAATTAAGATATTATTCGCGTCTTTAAATAAAAGTAAACGTGGTCGATTTGTTGGTCCTTTTTTTCCTGCCTTACGAGTCTCTGCGCGATATTTTTCTAAAAGTGTTGAACCCTGTCCATCAATAATACCTTCACCAGTGATAGCAATATTCTTTTCTTCTGCAATATTAATAAAGCCAATCCATTGTTCAGCCAATGGCAATGATTTAGCCGAGCTTGACCATTTTTGTTGTTTTTCTGTGGGATGATAAGCACTTTCTTCAGCAGAAGCTTGTAAAACAGCACCTTTTTCTAAATGAAATTCAATGTTACTTTTTAAAAAAAGGGGTTCTGATAAATAATAACCCTCAGGGACAATAACTTTACCCCCGCCTTTTTGAACACAATCATCGATAGCCGCTTGAAATGCTTTTGTGTCATACCAAATACCTGTTGCTTCAGCACCATAGTCTCTAACATTACATTGTTTATTAGGAATATTTAATTTTTCTAAAGTAACCGGGGAAAATGAAGGCGATGCAAAAACACCAAAGCTAGCTGTGAGGGAGAATAGACCAATAGATAATCCATTTTTTATAGTTAACCGATACATAATTTTTCCTTAATCAAAAGTAAAAAAAACAAAATAGTGAATATACAAATGATTATCTAGGTTAACTGTAAAAGAATCTGTTAATAGAATCACAAAACAGAAAAATAGTTTATAAAAATTGAAATGAAGTTTTATTTTTGGTATGTATTAATTATCTATTTGTTTATCTAATGGCTTAATTAGCTAATTGATTGGCCATTTCATCGCTAATGACTAATATATCAATATAATTTGCATTTAATGCCGCAATCAAACTATTGAGTTTTTCCGCATCACCACTCGCACATATTTTTAAAGGAATTTTTTTGAGATTTTCTAAGGTAACACCGATGATTTGATCATGAAAAGGGGTTTGTAATTCCTTACCGTTCTTATCGTAAAATCGCGACAAAATATCTCCGACAATTTTTTTGTTGGTAATTTTTTGAAAAAGTTCACCATAAAAACCATACCAAATGGAGTTTTTGGATATTGCAGGACAGCCTATACTAAATAAAGCAACGGTAATTTTATTCCACCAATTATTAAGTTCTTTCATATGCTGAGTTTTTTCGATTTCAGTTTTCAAATTAGCGGTATCGACGATGGCAGGGTAGTCAATTAATATCGCGTTACTTTTAAGTTTATCCGAAAGTTTATAAGCTATATTATTTACATGGTATTTTGTTTCGATCTTGCCAGATGGGCCACCAATCATTGGTACGATGGTAACGTTTTCGAATGTAGCATTATCATTTTTTAAGCTATTAACTATATAATTGATCGATCGACCCCAAGACACACCAATTACATCATTCTCGGTAATATTTTTGAGTAGAACATTTGAAGCGACATTACAAACAATCTGATTTTTACTTTCATTGTCTATATCAAGATTGACTGGTACGACAATAACTTGTTTTAAATGATATTTCTTACGAATTTTTTCTTCTAACGCGATATCGGGTAACAAATTATAATTAATCGAAATCGAAACAATACCGAGCTCGCGTATTGTTTTTAACATGCGACTAATGCTTGAACGATGTATATTCACAATTTTTGCTATTTCTGATTGTGTTTTATTTTCTTCATAATACAACTGAGCAATCTTAATTAACATCTTGTGTTGTTCAAACTCGTCGTTGCGAAAATTTTGATTAATCATAGTAGCGTTATCTTATTATTTTTAGTTATTAAAAAACTCCGTGTTTTTATTCACATCAAGAAGTCATTTTTGTATGACAACTTGAAGTGAATAGAGTATACCAAAAAATCAAGAATCGACATCAGGAAAATAGTTTAAAACATAATCTTCGGCCTCTTTTGACCAAATGCCATGATTTTTAGACAATATTTTATGTAAAGCAATATCATCCGCATCTTCATTTAATGATTCCAAATTTTTAAGATCAAACTTTTTATGAGTATAAACCAATTTTTTTCCTCCTTTAATCTGGTCTTGAATTTGAGTGATGTTACTCGCATGATCAATACCCATAATATGCGATACGATTTTTGCCACATCGACTGCTCCCGATTCAATAAGTTTAACCGCTTCGCGCATGTCATTAGTATTACCGCCTGAAGTGCCAACGATATGGGTAAAGTTATAATGAACATCGTAGAAATTAATTTCAGCAGAAAAGTTTTTGTCTTGTGGACCGGCAAAAAAGTTAAGGCAACCGTCAATTGCCAATAATTGAGAGGCAAGTTGAATCAACTCTTGCGAAGGTAAGAAAACAAAAACATCATCGAAACTGCCTGTTGTTGATTTATTTTTTAATAGGGTAACTTGATCATCGGTCTTTGAGATATCCACAAATTCTAATTCAATACCATTGCGGGATTGGTAAAGGGTTTTTAAGTGTTCTATTTTTTCTTTACTGCGACCGGTTACGACTATCTTTTTAGGTGCAATAGGACCACCTAATGCATAATCTATTGCCAGCATTCCCATCGGACCGGTACCACCTAAAATAATCAAATTACCATTAGGTTTTATACCCATAATATGTTCATAACTATTGGGTTTTAAGTGAAAATTAGCATTAAACGCGCCGATAATACATGATAAAGGTTCAATTAATGCACCTTCGAAATAAGTTTGTCCATCATAAGGAATCAAACAGTCTTGTTTTAATACATCATGGTTGATTATCATGTACGTTGCACAACCACCAGTATAAGGATAGGAGTATCCTACGCAATATGGACTATCCGTCAGTTGCAAATTGGCTTGAACAACATATTTTTGTCCGGGCTTAAATTTATGTTGCCAATTTTTTCCAACCTGTATAATTTCACCACAACATTCATGGCCAATAATGATTGGATTATTTTTTAAATCAGGTGGTGTCTTTTTATGATTTTCACCTTGATTGACTAGTTTTAATGAAGACATACACATACTATCAACAATGACTGTCACTAGAATTTCATCATCAGTAATTTTGGGAAGTTCAAATGACTCCAATCGCAAATCATTTTTTCCATATAGTCTAACTGCATGAGTTTTCATATATTCCTCTTATTTTTAAAATTGATTAAATTTGCTCAGTAAAAAAGGTTCAAAGTAACTGTATTACTGGTTAAAAATTAGTGTTATCCGATCACTTTGTAATGACTTTGAACCTGTTAATTAATTTTGGGCGGTGAAGTTTTTGTTTTGAATCTATCGTTTTAACCAAGAATACCTAAACCATAGCCAATAATGCCTACCGCAAATAATGCAAAGATTAAAGTTATTGGACTAACTTTTTTTCTTAATAATTTCATCATTAACAGTGTTAATGCTAAAGGGAGTAATCCTGGCACCAGATCGTTAAGGATGCCTTGTACTGTCATAGTGACCTCTTCACCATTCATGCCCGTAGTTTGTGACACAATAAGTGGGACATTAATCGAGGTCCATTTGGTGACCAATACGCCCATTATGAATAACCCTAAAATAGACGCACCTTCAGTTAATTTTGGAAGAATATTACCGGATAGATCTTTAACGATTCCGATTCCTTTCGATAACCCATAAGTTAAGCCATACCATTTCATCGCAATTCGAATTAAGTTAAAGAGGATAAAAAATAGTAATGGACCAGCGATATTTCCAGTAAGCGCTAATGATGCACCAAGAGCTGCGGTAATTGGACGTAATGTGCCCCAAACTAATGGATCACCCACTCCCGCTAAAGGTCCCATAAGACCAACTTTTAAACTATTAATCGTGCCATCAGAAATATCCGCGCCATTTGCTCTGGCCTCTTCCATTGCCATGGTGACGCCCAAAACAGGCCCACACATTGCAGGTGTTGTATTGAAAAAGGTTAGATGTCTTTTTAATGCTTCTCGTTGTTCTTCTTTTGTTTTGTATACCCGTTTAATTGTCGGAATCATATCGACACAAAAAGCTAAGGCATGAATTCGTTCATAATTGAAAGATGCTTGTTGAAAATTAGATCGAATAAATGTACTGACAATATCTTTCTTTTGTATAGTATTTAATACTTCTTTCATAATAAAACCCTTTACTTATTAATCATCTAATTCATCATCAGCAATGATTGAATGGTTATTGGTCACGACATTAATGTTTGTTTCATGATTTTTAGTCGTATTAAATTTAGAATTTAATTGAACATAAATAATGGCAAAAATGACGCCTAAAATGCCAAATGACAGTAAACTAAAATTCAAATACCCACCAAGAACAAACCCTAAATAGAAGAAAGGGGCCAGATATTTAACCATCATCATGTTCAAAACCATGGCATAGCCAACCACAACAATAAAACCACCGGCTACAGCAAGACCTCCCGTCACAATATCTGGTAATAGATTTAATAAGCTCTTGACAGTGTTTGCATCAACATAAATGGCAACTAAAGTTGCAGGTATTGCTACTCGCAATGCTTGTACAAACAGCGCACTAAAATGCAAAAGCTCTATTTTTTTGAATTGAACTTTTTCAGCGGCGTTATCCGCTTCATGTTGAAAGGCAACCGTGATGGTTCTTGCAAATACCGTTAAAACTTGTCCAGCGGCAGCAACGGGTAGGGCGATTGCAATTCCGGTTTGAATATCTTGTTTACCAACGACAACTAAAATTGCTGATATAACACTAGCGAGTGCTGAATCGGGTGACTGAGCGGCACCTATATTCATCCAACCTAATGCTATCAATTCAAGCGTACCGCCCAAAATAATACCTGTTTTTATATCGCCTAAGATTAAACCTATCACGGTACAAGCAATTAATGGCCGATGGGTTTGAAACTCATCAAGTACACTTCCCATTCCTGCGATACAAGAAAAAATAAAAATTAATACAATTTGAAATAATGAAATTTCCATTTTCTACCTCCTTATTTATTACTAATGATGGTTGTTAATATGGAAATTCTTGGTCAAGCAATTTGATAAAATCGACGGTAGGATCGGTAATCACCACTTTTAAGCACAGATCAACCCCCATCTGATGCATTTTTCTAAATGCTGATACATCGTTTTCATCGAGTGAAACAGCTTTAGTAATCTGCTTTTTGCCTGTTTTGAAAGACATACCGCCAATATTGATACTTTTAATTGGTACACCTTCTTCAATCAGTCGCATGACATCTGTTGGGTTGGTAAAAAGATAAAACACCGTATCATTTTCATATTTAGGGTTTTTATAAACAGCCGCCGCTTTAGCAATACTCACTACAGAAACTTTAATTCCAGGAGGCGCTGCTTGTTTAACTAAAGTGGAACGAATTTCGTCATTAGCCACTTCATCACTAACAACAATTATTCTTTCTGCTTTGGCCTCTTTGGTCCAAACAGTCGTGACTTGACCATGTATTAAACGGTCATCAATACGGACTAAATTTATAATCATTTAAAATTCCTCATGTTTAGCGATGTTTTTGGATAATTGACTGAAAGATTTGATGAAATCTGCTTTCATGTCGTTAAGTTGTTCAAAAGTTTCTTCTAAGCGGATTGAGGCGTAATCAATATGTAATAACGCTAAACAAAGTGGTAAGGATAGGCCACTGATGACTTCAATATTGTCATTTTGCATTGCCAACATTGCCGCTGCGTTATAGGGGCTACCGGAAAAGATATCAGTAATAATAATGAATGGTTGCTCAGTTGATTGACTAATAATTTTTAGGTATTTATCTTTTAAACTCTCAATACCTTCACCTAATTGAAAAGTAATAGCATGTAGGTTTGCATATTCTCCAGCTATCATTTCAATACTCTTTTTCATTTCAATAGCAATGTTTCCATGGCCAGCTAATATAAAGTTCATATCACACCTCTTTCACAAATTCTCTTGTTGCTTCACAAATGTTTAGGTGAATTTATATTCACAAATAATCAAAGTAAATCACAAATGTGAAGAAATGTGATTTAGATTTGATTTTCTTGCAAAATAAAAGAAATTTCTTTTATGGTGATATAAAAAAGTAGTAATTTGTAAGGTTAAACTTTATAAATTTGAGGGGGAAAATTGAATTATGATTATTCTTTAATAAAAGAAGGTGTTGCGTTTTGTAGAATCTGTAAAGTAAAAGATTTTTTAAGATAGAATCCTCTTGGACGTGTTAGGATAATTTGTCCATTTTCACCAATCGCTTCAGTTAATGCTTTTCCATTTGCTGCTTTAGGTCTGATTTGTAGATAAGTACCATAGCGAGCGGTAATCTTTTCCACTTGACCCAGTGCTATCATATCCATCAATTCTTGCCAATCTTGCTTAAGCTGTTGCTCTTGTTCGTGCGTTGGTGTCCATAAAATAGGATGCCCCACTTTTCTATCTGCAAGAGGAATGGTTCTTTCTCCTTCAATTGGGATCCAAAGTACTTTACTGAGTTTATATTTGACATGACTCGTTTCCCAAATCACACCATGATTCGCCATTAATGGCGTAACACTAACAAAGGTCGTTTCTAATGGTTTACCTTGTTTGTTGATTGGAATTGTTTTTAGTTCAATGCCTAAATTAGCAAAATCGCGTTCCGCTTTACTTCCAGCATTCGCACCTAAAAAGGTCTCAATAAGATTACCCGCCCAGCCTTTTTGCTTATTAAGATTATTCGGTACCGGCATATTGAGATAATGGGCTATTTCACCAAACGTATAACCCGCAACTAATTGGGCACGGTTTAATAATTGTTGTTCATTGGTTGGAAAATAAATTGTTGTCATGTCAAAACTTTATCAATTGCAAAATAAACCCACAGTTAATTAGAACTGTGGGTACTCAATAAAACATAATTAACTTAACTTTTCAACCCAATGTGCATAACTGTTGATAATAGCAGAAAGAAATTCTTTGGTTTTCTCGTTCATATTCCCATTATTTTCATCAAAAGCGTTATTAATATTTCCTATATAGGCTTCAGGTTGCTGTAAGGTTGGCATATCAAGAAAAACGAATGATTGTCGTAATTGATGATTAGCACCAAAACCGCCTATAGCGCCTTGTGATACAGAAATTACCGCCGCAGGTTTTTTGGACCAAACACTTTTACCATAAGGACGAGAGCCCACATCCAAAGCATTTTTAATTACGGCTGGTAAACCTCGGTTATATTCTGGGGTAACAAAAATTACACCATTACAATTAGCAATTTCTTGACGAAAACGAACGTAGGATTGGGGTGGGGTGTCTGTATCAATATCTTCATTATAAAAAGGTAAATCGCCGATCTCGATAATATCGAGTGATAGTGATTGTGGTGCAATTTGCTTAAATACCTTCGCTACTTTTAAATTGAAAGAATCTTTACGTAAACTACCAACAAGTACAGCTATTTTTTTACTCATTTGTAATTCCCCTTAACAGAAAGATAAAGAGACACAATAATGTGTCTCTTATTAGGGATAATGATTCAACATTACTAAATTTTTAGTGACCTGAAGAATCCAATTTACGACTGGTTTCAAACAAAAACCAAGCACGTTTTTCTGTTTGATCTATCCACTCTTCAATTAAACTTGCTGTTGCCGAATCGTTATATTTATCACAAATATCATGTGCAACCCGCATACGAGTGGTAAGTTTAATATTATCTTGGCAGAGTTCAGCAATCATATCTGACGGCTCAACAAAATCCGCATCATTATCAGAAATACTTTGTAATTTTGAAATGTGACCAATAGAGCGCAATGTTGTGCCACCTAATTTACGCACACGTTCAGCAATTGGATCGGTCATTGCGAATAATTCGTCACCATGATCATCTAACATTAAGTGATAATCACGAAAATGAGGGCCACTTACATGCCAATGAAAGTTTTTAGTTTTTAAATATAAAGCAAATACATCTGCTAATACAGAGTTCATTGCGCCGGAAATATCTTTTGATGCTTTTTGACCTAAATCAGTAGGGAACAAAATTGCTGCTTGCTGTAGTTTCTTTGCGCTAGCTGCTTTTTTAGATTTAGAAGAGGTAATACTTTTAGCCATGATATTCTCCTTAAGTTGAAAAACAAAATAAGTGTGTATTTACAAATTACGCTAACTGGCAATCAAAGTCCAATCAAAATGAGCTATTGTTGGCTATCACTGCTATTTTAGCAATCTATGGATAACACTCATTTCATACACTTTCCTTTTTTTAATTATTTTCTAATAAATTTCTTTCACAATAAAAGAAAATATTTCAAAATGTGATCGAGTTAAAAGTTATTTGTTTTTGAAGTTGATAGTATTTAATCGAAATTTAACTCAATAGGAGACATTATGATTGATGCTATTTCATTTGGTGCCGAATGGTTTATTGGTTTATTCCAAGAAGGAGGCAAAGTTTTTGTGGGGATGGTAACGTCGATTTTACCATTATTAATTTCATTACTGGTTGTGATGAACGCACTTATTAAATTTATCGGCCAAGAACGTATCGAACGTTTAGCTCAAGCTTGTGCTGGTAATCCTGTTTCTCGTTATTTAATTTTACCGTTAATTGGTACTTTTGTGTTTTGTAATCCAATGACATTAAGTTTAGGTCGCTTTATGCCAGAGTTTTATAAACCAAGTTATTACGCTGCTTCATCTTATAGCTGCCATTCAATGAATGGTTTATTTCCTCATGTTAACCCTGGTGAACTTTTTGTTTATTTAGGGGTCGCAGCTGGCTTAACCACTTTAAATTTACCGTTAGGTCCTTTAGCGGTTAGCTATTTCCTTGTCGGTTTAGGCACCAATTTCTTTAGAGGTTGGATCACAGACTTTTGTACTGCCATTTTTGAAAAAAAAATGGGCATTAAATTAGATAGAAAAGTGCATTTATAACAATGGTAAGGTACACAAAATGGCTAAATTTATTCGTATAGAAAAAGGTGAATCGGGTTGGGGCGGACCTTTAGAACTTCCTATCATTGCAGGAAAAAAAATCGTCTATATTGCAGCCGGTACGCGACCAGCAATCGTTGACACACTCACTCAATTAACAGGCTGGCAAGCAATTGATGGTTTTAAAGAAGGCGAACCACCTAAAGAAGAAATTGGCGTAGCGGTTATTGATTGCGGTGGCACATTACGTTGCGGTATTTATCCAAAAAATCGTATACCAACGATTAATATTCATGCAACGGGCAAATCCGGGCCTCTTGCTCAATATATTGTTGAAGACATCTATGTTTCAGCCGTAAAACCAAACAATATCACATTAATTGAAAAAGAGGGGGATGCCGTTAACCAAGCTGCATCGCAAGCGAGCAAAACTGTATCTGAATTTAAAGATTATGATAGCAGTAAAAAAATTACTGAACAAAGTGATGGTTTACTAGCAAAAATCGGTATCGGAATGGGATCGGGTGTTGCCGTTTTCTTCCAAGCGGGTCGTGACACTATCGATACCGTACTTAAAACCATTCTTCCCTTTATGGCGTTTGTATCGGCATTAATCGGAATTATCATCGCATCTGGGTTAGGCGACTTTATTGCACATGGTCTTGTGCCATTAGCTAATAATCCACTTGGTCTAGTTATATTGGCGCTAATCTGTTCTTTCCCTTTGCTTTCACCGTTCTTAGGACCGGGCGCGGTTATTGCACAAGTTATTGGAACCTTAGTTGGGGTGCAAATAGGGCTGGGTAATATTCCACCTCATCTCGCTTTACCAGCATTATTTGCCATTAATGCGCAAGCAGCATGTGACTTTATACCGGTTGGTTTGTCACTAGCAGAAGCTAAGCAAGATACCGTTAGAGTTGGCGTACCTTCGGTACTTGTTAGTCGCTTTTTAACGGGAGCACCAACCGTATTAATTGCTTGGGGCGTTTCATTATTTATCTATCAATAAACCGATTAAAAAATGGGATTGCGCATCCCGTTTTAAGCTAACAATCGCAATAAAAATGAGTGTTTAGTACAGAAAATAAGAAGGTTAAGAATGTCAAATGTTATCTATCAATCAAACATTAATCAAATTGGTGAATTTGCGTCAGAAGCATTAGCTGATGGCATGCTAATTCTATTTAAAACCGGTGCGCCAGCCGATTTAGCCGATTACTGCTTTATTCATAGTCATGATGTTTTAAAGCAGGATTTACAAGTCGGACAAGTGATTCATTTAGGTCATCATATTTATAACATTACAGCGGTAGGTGATGTAGCAAATGTTAATTTTCAACAATTAGGACATATCACAATAAGGTTTGATGGTAATCGTCAAGCTGAATTACCCGGAACGGTGCATGTAAAGGGTGAAATCCCTGAAAAACTTTTTGTAGGTGATGAAATTAAAATTTTAAATAATTAAGGAAAATAAAAGATGAAACAAGTAGCAGTTATTGTAGGTGGTGGTCAAACTTTAGGTGAATTTTTATGTAAGGGTATTGCTGATGCTGGATACAAGGTTGCCGTTGCTGATTTAAATATCGCAAACGCCAATAAAGTTGCAGACGAGATAAACCAAAAGCATGGTGCAGGTACTGCTAAAGGTTTTGGGGTTGATGCAACAAACGAAGAAAGTGTTATTCAGTTGGCAAATGATGTTAATGATACTTTTAAACGTGCGGATTTAATGGTGTACAGCGCCGGCGTTGCTAAAGCTGCGCCAATTACTAATTTCGTATTAAGCGATTTTCAACTATCAGTGAATGTAAACCTTACTGGTTATTTCTTATGTGCACGTGAATTTGCTAAATTAATGGTAAATCATAAAATCCCGGGTCGAATTATTCAAATTAACTCTAAATCAGGTAAAGTCGGCAGTAAACATAACTCTGGATACAGTGCGGCTAAATTTGGCGGTGTTGGGTTAACTCAATCATTGGCGCTGGATCTTGCTGATTATGGAATTACAGTCAACTCATTAATGTTAGGTAATTTATTAAAATCGCCAATGTTCCAATCATTAATACCTCAGTATGCTAAAAAGTTAGGTATTGCAGAAGATCAAGTTGAGCAAGTTTATATTGATAAAGTACCCCTTAAACGTGGTTGTGATTATCAAGATGTACTTAATGTCTTATTATTTTATGCAAGTGACAAAGCTTCTTATTGTACAGGACAATCAATTAATATAACGGGTGGTCAAGTGATGTTTTAATGAGAATAAAGTGCGTAAGTTAATTTAAAACTTATCGCACTTTATTATTCAATTTATATAAAAAGGATTAATCATGAATATGACCAATACGCTAATTGTCATGGCATTGATTGCGTGGTGTATCCAAATTATTTTTAGTTGGTTTCAAATACGCCGTTTTAATCATGCTTTTTTATCCTTGAAAAAAGGTATGTACTTGGGAGTTGGTCGTAGTAAAAATAAACGTTTTAAACCCAGAGTATTAATTGCGATTTCGTTAGATGAAAATCAGGTAGTCATTGATTCTGTTATTATGAAAGGGATTACGGTTTTTGCTATACCCAAACCTATCTCACAATTACATGGATTGTCGGTTTTAGATATCATACCTGAAAAGATATTTCCTAATGAGCCATCTTCACAAAGTGCATTAACTGTCGCTTTGACTGCCAATAAATGAAAATTAACTTTTATTTTGAAAAGTATTTTCTTTCATTATAAAGTATAATAATTATATAAAATAAAAATTTTTATACGCTAGTTATAGTGATGGGATCCAAGCATGAAGGTAAGGCAAAGACAGACAGCTATTTTAGAATATTTGCAAAGTCATGGACAAGTTAGTGTTGATGAACTGGTTGAACACTTTAAAACTACTGGCACAACTATCCGTAAAGATCTTACACAACTTCATGAAAGTGGTTTAGTTTTGCGTACTTATGGTGGTGCTATGCTAAACCGCGAAATTGGTGACCGAGCCATCGATCATAAAACTTACATTAATACTGCTCAAAAAAAGGCGATTGCCGAAGAAGCCTCTAAATTGATCCATGAAGGTGATTCAATCATTTTTGATGCTGGTAGCACGGTTGCTCAAATGATCCCTATGCTTGCTAGATTCAATAATTTAACTATTATGACCAATAGCTTACATATGGTAAATGAACTGGTCGCTAATGATAATGACCAAACTATTATCTTAACGGGCGGAACATTTCGCCGTAAATCAGCCTCATTCCATAGCAATAATGCGTCCGCCATTGCTGCTTTTGAATCCTACACGTTTGATAAACTCTTTATGGGTGCAGATGGCGTAGATTTAGTTGGTGGAGTTACTACATTTAATGAAAGCTATCATGGTAGTGTTGCAATGAGTAAAGCGGCTGCGAAATTAATCTTATTAGCGGATTCTTCAAAATTTGGAAGACGCAGTCCAAATGTGGTGTGTGATTTAAGTGCTGTCGATACCATCATTACAGACAATAATTTAGATGATAAATATTATGATGCATTAATGCAAAAGGGCATTAAAGTAATAAAAGTAAAGCCGTTAACCAAATAAAAAATCTAGATACAAAATCTTAGAAAGGGTTCTGCCCAAAGTTATGCATCAAACCTAATAATGAATATCAAAGCTTATTAAAATTGGTTTAATAATAAGCTTTGAGTCTTTAACCGTTTTAGATCATTTCCGACAGTATAGATATACGCTCAAACGTTTTTTATTCATTAAATCCTTTGAAAAAGGATTATTGGAACATATCGCTAAGATAAATTAAAATAATAATCTAGCTCGAATGGTACCATCTACATTTTTTAATTTTACTAATAACTCTTCGGCTTTGCTTTGTTCTACTCTATCGATATCAATAACAACATAACCAATTTGAGGATCGGTTTGCAAATATTGTGCAGATATGTTCAGGCCTTGTTCTGCAAATAACGTATTAATTGCTGTTAATACGCCAGGTTGATTGTGATGAATATTGATAAAACGACTTGAACCTTTTGCTGGAATTGGCAAAGCAGCTTTAGGAAAATTAACTGCGGAAAGTGTAGCCCCTGTGTCTGAATATTTAGCAAGTTTTGTTGCTACTTCAATACCAATATTTTCTTGAGCTTCACTGGTTGAACCGCCAATATGAGGAGTAATAATGACATTATCAAATTTACATAATGGCGATTCAAATGGATCACTGTTGCTAGCAGGTTCAGTTGGAAATACATCAATTGCTGCGCCACTAAGCTTATTGGCTTCTAGCGCTTGAGTGAGTGCATCAATATCGATCACACTGCCGCGGGAAGCATTAACCAAAATTGCACCTGATTTCATCATATCAATTTCTGATTTGCCAATCATTTTAATTGTTGTTGCATTTTCAGGAACATGCATACTAACAATATCACTCATAGCAAGTAATTCTTTCATGGTTGCAATTTGTTTGGCGTTTCCTAATGGCAATTTGGTTTCAATATCATAAAAGTAAACATTCATACCTAATGATTCAGCAAGTACACTCAATTGACTACCAATATGACCGTAACCAATGATGCCTAAATTTTTACCTCGTGCTTCGTGAGAGCCAGTGGCTATTTTGTTCCATTTGCCTTGATGAGCTCTAGCATTGGCTTCTGGTACTCGACGAAGTAATAAAATCGCTTCAGCTAATACGAGCTCTGCAACTGAACGAGTATTAGAAAACGGTGCATTAAAAACAGGAATTCCTTTAACGGTAGCAGCTTCAAGTTCAACTTGATTGGTTCCAATACAGAAACAACCAATCCCAGCAAGTTTAGGTGCAGCATCAATGATATCTTTCGTTAAGTGTGTCCTTGAGCGAATACCAATAAATCTTGCATCTTTTAATACGTCTTTAAGTTCAGATTTAGATAATGCACCTTTATGATATTCAATGTTGTTATAACCTGCTGATTTAAGTGTTTCAACCGCACTAGGGTGGATCCCTTCAAGTAATACAAACTTGTTTTCATCTTTCGTTAACGCCTGAACAACCATTATTTCCTCTCTATCCATCAAAATATAATAGGTATTTACTATAATTTTTTTAAAATTAAATAGTTTTATTTAACTCTTTTACACCTGAGCTGCATCCAACTAGTGCGATATCTGCCCCTCTATTGGCAAATAATCCAACAGTTACCACACCAGCAATATTATTAATACGATGTTCTAATTCCACCGGATTGGTAATAAGAAGATCATGCACATCTAAAATAACATTGCCATTATCGGTCACGACCCCTTGTCGATATATTGGTTTACCGCCAAGTTTAACTAACTCACGGGCAACATAGGAACGAGCCATCGGAATTACCTCTACAGGTAATGGAAATTTTCCTAATACATCGACAACCTTTGATTCATCCACAATACAGATAAACTGTTTTGCAAGTGCTGAAACTATTTTTTCACGTGTTAAAGCGGCTCCCCCGCCTTTGATCATTTGTAATTGTTGATTGATTTCGTCAGCGCCATCAACATATACATCTAAGCTATCAACATCATTACAGTCTAGTACTGGAATGCCATAGTTCTTCAATTTTTGTGTCGAAGCTTCCGAACTTGAAACAGTGCCTTTAATCTGATCTTTGATTGTCGCCAAGGCATCAATAAAATGAGATGCTGTAGAGCCCGTACCTACTCCAACATATGAATCTGGTTTAATATATTTTAAGGCTGACCAGCCTACCGCCTTTTTTAATTCGTCTTGTGTCATGATATCATCCCATGTTAAGGATACTTTTTCTTAAAAAAATAAAATTTTAAAAGAAAAATTATTAAAGATATGGCATAGTACCCAATTGGAAAGCAAAAATCATTAGTATTTTAATAAATATATTAATTTTCGATAGGTTAAAAATTTTTTACGATATTAAAGTAGCTTTAATATCCCAGCAATGATCAAATCATTAGTAAAGAGATTATGAAGCGTCCAGATTATAGAGCATTACAAGCATTAGATGCAGTGATAAAAGAACGGGGATTTGAACGTGCAGCTGATAAATTGTGTATCACACAACCAGCCGTATCGCAACGTATCAAACAATTAGAAAGCTTTTTCGGTCAACAATTATTAGTTAGAACGATACCGCCGAAAGCCACCAAGCAAGGAGAGCATCTTCTAGGATTATTGCATCAAGTTGAATTATTGGAACAGCAATGGTTAGGTGATAATGAACAAAACACAACACCATTGTCGTTATCTATTGCAATTAATGCTGACTCTTTAGCAACATGGCTTTTACCAGCTTTAAAGCCCGTATTGGATAAAAATATTCTTCGTTTTGATATTCAAGTAAGGGATGAAGAACATACTTTAGAACTACTGCGTTTAGGTACAGTAGTTGCCGCAATCAGTATTCAACCTAATCCATTACCTGGTTGCTTATCTGATTTATTAGGGGCGCTTGATTATATTTTTGTAGCATCGCCTGAGTTTGCTAAAAAATACTTTCCCAATGGGGTAACTCGATCTTCGCTTTTAAAAGCGCCTGCGGTTGCTTTTGACCATTTGGATGATATGCATCAAGCTTTTCTACAAGAAAATTTTAATCTAACGCCTGGTAGTGTAATTTGTCATATTACCAGTTCATCAGAGGCCTTTGTTCAGCTTGCTAAGCAGGGATCTGCCTGTTGTATGATACCGATGTTACAGGTTGAGCAAGAGTTAAAAAATGGTGAATTAGTCAATCTGACTGAAGGTTTATACCAAAGACGAATGCTTTATTGGCATCGGTTTGCGCCTGAAAGTAGTGTAATGCAAAATATTTCTGAGACTTTAATCCGTTATGCACAACGTTCTTTATCTCAACCACAAGATAGGAAATAGTAAGTAAAATTTAATGTTTTTTACTAAAACGTAATGCTAACCTGAAACTTTTTTACAAAGTGCAATAACCACTTACAGAGCAGATAATATGAGTCAATTAAAAAATGATCGTTATTTACGCGCATTACAGTGTTTACCTGTTGATTACACCCCTATTTGGATGATGCGGCAAGCCGGTCGTTATCTGCCTGAGTATCGACAGTTACGAGCCAAAGCGGGTGATTTTATGACGATGTGCCAAACACCCGAATTGGCATGTGAAGTGACATTACAACCTTTGCGTCGGTTTGACCTTGATGCAGCTATTATTTTTTCGGATATATTAACCATTCCCGATGCAATGGGACTTGGATTGTATTTTGAAGCAGGCGAAGGACCCAAATTTACTAAATCCCTATCTCAATTATCTGATATTGAAAAATTACCGATTCCCGATCCGCAGTTATCTCTTGGCTATGTAATGGATGCAATACGTCTGACTAAAAAAGAGTTAAATGGCAAAGTGCCTTTAATTGGTTTTTCTGGCAGTCCTTGGACGTTAGCTACTTATATGATTGAAGGGGGAAGCAGTAAAACCTTTACCAAAATAAAAAAGATGCTTTATAGTCATCCCAAAGCACTGCATCTATTACTTGAAAAATTGGCGACGAGTGTCGCTTTATATTTAAATGCACAAATTGAAGCGGGAGCTCAATCAATAATGATATTTGATACTTGGGGTGGCGTGTTAAGTCATCAAAGTTATCAAGAGTTTTCTTTAAACTATATGCAATTAATCTTATCAAAGTTAAAACGAGGCAATAAAACTCAGGATGTCACCTCATATGTGCCTGTTACTTTTTTTACCAAGGGTGGCGGATTATGGTTAGATAATATTGCTAACACTGGCTGTGATGCAATTGGTGTTGATTGGACAGTTAATTTGAGTGATATTCGACAAAAAGGTAAAATTGCTGTGCAAGGTAATTTAGATCCGTCAGTTTTGTATGCTGATAGACAAACAATAGAATCTAATGTTGATACTGTTCTTAAAGAATATGGTACTCATAATGGGCATATTTTTAATTTAGGGCACGGTATTCATCAAGATACTCCAGTAGAACATGTACAATATTTAATTGAGGCTGTACATCAACGCTCCAAAAGGTTTCATCATGATTAAAAATCCAGTTCAATTAAGAATCGAAAAATTAGCATTATGGCAACAACGTTTATTCATGCTTTGTTTGTGTGAAAGAATGTACCCAAATTTTGTCTTTTACGCAAAACAACAGAAAAATGAGGAAGATGCTAAAAGTTATAAGAAAATACTTGATCTGATGTGGGAATCATTATTAGTTGAGAATGTAAAAATCAATTTTGATTTACAGCTGGAAAAGTTAGAAGTGATTATTCCTAGTATTACCGAAGATAGTCCTTATATTATTTACCCTGCTATTGATGCATGTCAGGCATTAAGTGAGGTTTTACACTCATATTTAACCGGTGAAGTAACCGAACACACAGCAAAAGTGAGTAGTATATCGGCAACAACCGTTGCAGAATTTGAAATGACAAAATCAAATATTGTTCTAAGTGAAGATGAACAACAAACTTTACCTAGTGTGATCGATGAATTTGATTTTCAATGGGAAATTTTTCGAATTTTACGAGATGAAAATAACGATATGATTGACTTAATAAAAGGTTTAAAAGCAGATATTCGAGAATCTGCAATAAGTAATATTGGTGTTTTTTTGAGCAATTAAGCTTTTAAATGTGTCATTTTTTTATTTTTTACCAAATTTTCCTTTAACATTGGAGGAATATAGACTACATTTAATAGCAATGTAATCTAACGTTGTTTACAGAAGCAAAGTTGATTTTCGGCATTGCTTATAATGTTAACTTTAACAATAAAATAATTATGTAAGGATATTTCCATGAATAAAACAGAACTTGTCGATGCTATTGCTAGCAAAGCAGATATTACAAAAGTTGCTGCAAAAACAGCTCTAGAAGCAACATTAGCTGCTATTACTGAATCATTAAAAGCTGGTGAGCCAGTGCAACTAGTTGGTTTTGGTACATTTAAAGTTAATGAAAGAAAAGCTCGTATTGGTCGTAATCCAAAAACTGGTAAAGAAATCAAAATTGCCGAAAGTAAAGTTCCAGCATTTGTATCTGGTAAAAGCTTAAAAGAAGCAATCAAATAAGTTTGTTTATTTCTTCCTATTTTATTATATTGATGGGATGTACTTTTGGTCATAAGACGTTGTCTTGTGGCCATGTTTTTTTATCTAATTTTTAACACACAGAGATTTATTAAAAAATAAAAGCGGATACAAGCAAGGTTAAGATTTTATCTCTACAAATTTTGCATTTAAAACTTTTGCTAAATCTTGCGCGATGAGTTCTATTTCTAATCCTCTTCTTCCTCCCGAAATAAACATTTTTTCTAGTTGAACTGCACTTGAATCAATAAGAGTGGGTAATTGCTTTTTTTGCCCTAATGGGCTAATACCGCCGACTAAATAACCTGTAGTTTTTTGAGCTAAATTAGGATCGGCTAACTCTACTTTTTTGCAGTTCAGTGCTTTAGCCACTTTTTTAAGATCTAAGTGATTATCAACCGGTAATACACAAACTGCTAACATTTTATCGTTACCATTTAAACTTACTATTAATGTTTTAAACACTTGTGTAGCAACTACGTTTAAACTTGGATCGAGTTTATTTAAAGCTTCTTGTCCATAGTGTGTATCATTAGGATCATGCTCATATTGGTGAATTTTAAATGTGATATTTAACTTTTTAAGAAGCTTAATCGCAGGTGTCATAGTGATGTCTACTGTAATTAAATAAAATAGGTTAATGATTGAATTTTAGTTACCCTATTAACAAAATTAATAGGGTAACTAAACGTAATGGCTATTTTTAAATAATTAAACTGTTATTTTGCTCAGGTGGTTCAAGCGTTGATTTGTTACTTGTTAATAGCATATTCAAACGATAAAAGAAGCAAATTGTAAAAATATTTAAGATCGTTAATAGTGTTGAATAAATAACTGATAAAAAGATATTATTGTCCACAGCATTAAAAAGCGAAATAACTAAAGCCACAAGAAAATATATTAACATCATCGGAAGAGCAAAACGCCAATGAGTTAATGTAGATCTGTTACATTCAGCGAATTTTTCGAAAAAAGTTTTAGTTGTTGGTTGAGCAATTAATCCACAAAAATTGTAGTAAATCGCATTAAAAAATATGGCAAACACAATCGCGACGACTGCAAATAGGAAAATGACTAGGGCCTTTGGAATAATTAATCCCAAAATCATAAATATTAATCCCGCAAATAGGAAAATTATTGGCAATATGATTAAGAAAATCAACTCAAAACCAATCATATTTAGTACATTGGGTAGCATTCTGGATAATACTGTATTTAAATTAAGATATTCATTGACAGAATAGTTATAAATAACAGCAATTAAAATCGCATCAATTATTATAAATAACACTAATTTAATCACTAGCATTTTTAATAAAAGTGGAAATGCGTTTGGACTATTTGCTTGAAGTAATTGAGTAATAATTGTAGGATCAACAGTATTTTTTAAAATTAATGAAGCGACTATATTTAATAATAAACTGATTAGCGCAATTGACCAAAACCGATTTCGAATAAAATTAGTAGTCTGAGTAAAAACTATGGAAAAAGAGAGATCTGTTTGCATATTTACATTCTTACCTTATTAGTGGTAACCAGAAAGCTACCACTAAATATAATTAACGAAAGGGATATTATTGTAAAAGTGAAATATCAGCAACTTTTAAAAATAAATTTTGTAGTTTTTTCAAAAGAGCTAGACGATTAAGTTTCACTTGTTCATCATCTACCATCACCATTACATTTTCAAAGAAAGCATCAATCGGTGTTTTAAGTGCGGCTAATTCAACTAAAGCCTCTTGATAACGTCCATCGTTAAAGTAAGGAGCTAATTTATCCGTTAATATCGCTACATGTTTGGCTAATTCCCCTTCAGCACCCTCTACCAATAGGGCGGCATTAACATGTTCAGAAATAACACTGTCGGTTTTAGATAAAATATTAGAAACACGCTTATTGGCTTCCGCTAATGATGATGCTTCTGATAGTGTTCGAAAATGCGTTACTGCCTTGACTCTTGCATCAAAATCGGCAGGTTTCGTCGGATTAAGTGCTAATACAGCTTGAATGGTATCAATGGTAAAGCCTTGTTCTTGGTACCAAGCACGGAATCGACCTTGCATAAAGCTAACAATATCTTCAACAACATTTTTGTTATTTAGCTTCTCACCATATAGTGATACTGCATAAGTTGACAATTCGGCCAAATCTAATGGTAACGCTTTTTCGACAATAATACGTAGCACACCGATAGCCGCACGACGTAATGCAAATGGGTCTTTATCCCCCTTAGGGTGTTGACCAATACCGAAAATACCCGCTAAAGTATCCATTTTCTCGGCAATTGACACGGCGCATGATACGTAAGTGCTTGGCAATTCATCACCCGCAAAACGAGGTTTGTATTGCTCCTCAATGGCCGTTGCAACTTCAATACATTCCCCATCTTTAAGTGCTAAATAGCGACCCATTATACCTTGCGTTTCAGGGAACTCGAAGACGGTATTTGTCACTAAGTCACATTTAGTCAGTTTACCTGCACGTTTTGCTTGCTCAACGTTAGCGCCAATTTTGTCGGCAATAAAACCAGACAATGCTTCTATCCGTAACGCTTTATCTTTAACCGTTCCTAATTGTTGTTGAAATAGAACGGTTTCAAGGCGAGGTAAACGATCTTCTAAACGTTGTTTTAAATCAGTTTGGTAAAAGAATTCTGCATCGGCTAGGCGAGGGCGAACCACCTTTTCATTACCTGAAATCACCACTTGCGGGTCTTTTGATTCAATATTTGCCACAAAAATAAAATTCGGCAGCAGTTTGCCTTGCTTATCGTAAACTGGAAAATATTTTTGATCACCTTTCATGGTATAAACCAGTGATTCGGCAGGGACAGCCAAAAAGCGTTCTTCGAATTTAGCTGTTAATACAACCGGCCATTCAACTAAAGAAGAGACTTCCTCAAGTAAACTATCGGTTAAATCTGCTTTACCATTTAATTTCGTTGCGGCGTCTTGCGCTTGTTGTTTGATAATAGCTTTACGTTTATCATAATCCGCAATGACTTTACCTCGTTGTTCTAAAATATCTGGGTATTGATCTGCATTATCAATAGTAAATTCTTGCTCACCCATAAAGCGATGACCTCGAATCACTCGATTTGATTCAATGTCTAAAATAGTGCCAGGCACTAAATCTTCACCATAAAGCATTGTTACAGTGTGGCAAGGTCGAATAAATTCAACTTGTCGAGCCGCCCAACGCATTGGTTTAGGAATAGGTAATTTGCTTAATGCGTTTTTTACCATATCACACAATAAATTAACGACAGGCTGACCTTTTTGATTTTGCGTATAACAAAGCCATTCTCCCTTATCTGTTTGAATGCGCTGAGCCTGATCGACACTAATACCACATCCGCGAGCCCATCCTTCAGCGGCTTTAGTTGGATTGCCATTTGCATCAAATGCTGCGCTTACCGCTGGGCCACGTTTAACGATTTGGCTATCTGGCTGCGTGTCATTTAAATTTAAAACTTTTAATGCTAAACGACGAGGCGATGCATACCAAAGCACTTCACCATGTTCCAATTTAGCATTATCAAGTTGTTCTATAAAATTAGCTGCAAAACTTTCAGCTAATGTTCGGAGTGATTTTGGAGGTAACTCTTCAGTACCAATTTCCACTAAAAATGTTTTTTGCATAATCTTTAAATTCCTACTTTGCTGCGCTTGGGTTAGAACGTGAATTTTGGCACATAGGGAAGCCAAGAGCTTCGCGTGATGCATAGTATGCTTCTGCTACCATTTTAGTTAATGTTCTAATGCGTAAAATATATCGTTGTCTTTCAGTAACTGAAATTGCTTTACGTGCATCAAGTAAATTAAAACAGTGAGCAGCTTTTAAAATACGTTCATAAGCCGGTAATGGCAGTGGTTTTTCAAGTTCAAGTAAAAATTTAGCTTCTTTTTCATGTTGTTCAAAACAGTAAAATAAGAATTCGGTATTGGCATACTCAAAATTATAAGTTGATTGTTCAACTTCATTTTGGTGAAACACATCGCCATAAGTTGTTTTACCAAAAGCACCGTCACTCCAAACTAAATCGTATACGCTATCCACACCTTGAATATACATAGCGAGTCGTTCAAGACCATAAGTGATCTCACCTGTAACAGGTTTACACTCAAGTCCGCCAACTTGTTGAAAATAAGTGAATTGGGTGACTTCCATACCATTTAACCAAACTTCCCAACCTAGTCCCCATGCACCTAAAGTAGGATTTTCCCAGTTGTCTTCAACAAAACGAATATCATTAATTGTTGGATCAAGACCTAACTCTTTTAATGAACCTAAATATAACTCTTGAATATTGTCAGGAGAAGGTTTTAAGATAACTTGAAATTGATAATAATGTTGTAGCCTATTTGGGTTTTCACCATAGCGACCATCGGTAGGGCGACGCGATGGTTGAACATAAGCCGCATTAATTGGCTCAGGACCAAGTGCTCGTAAGCAAGTCATAGGGTGCGAAGTGCCTGCACCAACTTCCATATCTAACGGCTGAATCACCGTACAACCTTGATTAGCCCAGTAATCTTGTAACGTTAGTATTAACCCTTGAAAGGTTTTGACATTAAACTTTTGCATGATGTTATCTTTATGGTTGAATTGATTTTTTGGTAATTTAAATAGTGTTGTATTTTATACTTTTTATCCGTGCTTGTGAAATGTCTAATATACTATATGCCGTAATTATTCTTAAACTCGCTTAGATGGTATACATTTTGCATATTTAGTTATTTATATGTATAGTGGTTTATCTTTTACGCTTGATAATAAATCCTAATTACAATTCTATGGCTATTTATCAAAAATTTCTTATCCCTATTTTAATTGGATTAATGTATGCCAACCCTTTGTATGCGATTGATGATAATCAAAAATTACAAAATTTGCGCCAGTCAATTAAAGAACAAGAAATTCGTTTAGCTGAACAGAAAAAGGAAAGGACACAATTAGTTAATGATCTCAAACAACAAGAAACCGAGATAGCTAAACTGCTGACGTCAATTGAAAAAAATAATGCTACACTAAATAAACTTAATAAGGAAATTGCTCAGTTAATCAAGCAAATCGATGAGTTAAACGTTAAACAACAGCAACAAAGACGCGCATTGGCTAAGCAGCTTGAAACCGCTTTTAAACTAGGCAAAAACACAGGCTTTGAGCTTATTTTTGCTAGTGAACAAAGTGAACGTAATGAACGTCTTATCACCTATTTTGGTTACATTAATGACGCCAGAGAACAACATATTAATGCTTTGCGTGAAACGCAAGTGCAACTCAACGAAAAAAAATTAGCTTTACAAAAGAAGCAAGTTTCTCAACAGGCATTACAAACAAAACGCAAGCAGGAGCAGGTTGGGCTTGAAAAAAATCGCCAAGATAGAAAAAAAACGATTACCTCATTAGAATCATCCATGCAAGTTAATCAACAAAAACTGGCTCAATTACATGAAAATGAGGCCAAACTACAAGCAAAAATTGCTGAAGCAGAGAGAGAAAGCCGACGCATAGCAGAAGAAGAAGCAAGGCAAGCAAAAAATATTCAAGCAAAACAAAAAAATAATAATTATACTTTAAGCCCAGAAGAGCGATCGCTCATGGCTCGAGTTAGTGGCATTGGTAAACCTAAACGTCAATTTAATTGGCCAGTAAGTGGATCTGTCTTGCATCGATTTGGCGAATCATTACATGGTGAACTGTATTGGAAAGGAATGGTAATCAATGCTAAAGATGGTACACAAGTAAAAGCGATAACCGATGGACGCGTAATATTAGCAAGCTGGTTACAAGGTTATGGTTTTGTTGTTGCAATTGATCATGGTAAAGGTGATATGAGTTTATATGGGTATAATCAAAGAGTGCTTGTGGCAGTCGGTGATAAAATTTATAGTGGTCAACCCATTGCGTTAGTGGGCTCAAGTGGCGGACAAAATAGTTCAGGATTATATTTTGAAATTCGTCGAGATGGAAAAGCTTTAAATCCTAGTGGATGGTTAAAATAGTGGTTCGTTTACTCATTTCAATGGCCATTGGTCTATTATTACAAACAAGCAATGTATGGGCAGCAGAGTTAGCAATTGTTATTGATGATTTTGGCTATAGACAACATAATGAAGAGCAAATTATTAAACTTTCGCCTAATATTACGGTGGCGGTGTTGCCTAATTCTCCAAATGCACATCATATTGCCAATATCGCTCATGAGCACGGCAATGATGTGATGATTCACTTACCAATGGCTCCCTTTGGTAAGCAGCCGTTAGAGAAAGATACGTTGTATCCTTATATGGAAGAAGAAGAAGTTGATCGTATTGTAACCAATGCGGTAGCGCATGTACCTTATGCAATTGGAGTTAATAACCATATGGGCAGCTTAATGACATCGAGCCAAATTGGAATGGAAAATGTTATGAAAGCGCTAAGTTACCACTCAATGTTTTTTTTAGATAGTAAAACCGTCGGAAAAACAGCCGTCAAAGACGCGGCAAGTCTTTATAATATTCCAGTTGTAGAACGAGATGTATTTTTAGACGATAAGCAAAATGAGGCCATTATCAGTCAACAATTCGATTTAGCTATTAGAGTTGCACGTAAAAAAGGTTCTGCCATCGCGATTGGGCATCCACATCCACAGACGCTCAATGTGCTTAAAAATAAATTGGCTAACTTACCACCTGATATTGAACTAATCAAAATCAGTCAACTTGTGGCGCCATTAACAATAGAATCTAAACCGAAAGTAACATTAAAATATATTTTTGAAAACTGCATAAAATCTTTAGAAGATGCATGGAATTTCAATAATGATCTAAATAAATAATTACTTTTTTTCTAATGTTCGATGGCGAATTTGTATTTGTTTATTTTGTGCTTTAAAAAATTCAGCTAATTGCTCTGCAATGAAAACGGAACGATGTTGTCCCCCAGTACAACCAATCGCGATAGTTAAATAACTTCGATTATTTTTCTCTAACATTGGCAACCATTGTTGCAAATAATTAGCTGTTTGATAGATAAAATTGGTTACATCATCTTGTTTTGATAGATAATTAATTACAGGCTCATCTAATCCTGTCAAGGGTCTTAAATTGATATCCCAATGAGGATTAGGTAAAAAACGGACATCAAATACAAAATCGGCTTCAACAGGCAAACCGTGTTTAAACCCAAATGATTCAAAAATCATTGTTAATTCACGCTCTTTTTTACCTAAAATACGCGCTCTTAAAATATCAGATAATTGGTGAACAGAAAGATTATCTGTATTAATAACCAAACTGGCATGCGATTTTAATGACTCTAAATAACTTTCTTCAAGATCGATTGCTTCTTCAAGTGAATGCTTTTGATTGGCTAAAGGATGTATTCGTCTTGTTTCACTATAACGACGGATAAGAGTGTTACGGCTACAATCTAAGAAAATAATTTCAGGTGTTACTGATTCAGGAAGTTTTTGCAGTATATCGTAATCAAATTCGAAATTGATAGGCAAATTGCGAATATCAATGCTAACAGCGACAGGCGTATCATTGTTTTTTAATGAATCGGCTAATTGTGGTAATAAAGCGACAGGAATATTATCAACACAATAAAATCCCATATCTTCTAGCGCCCGTAATGCAATTGATTTGCCAGAGCCGGAACGGCCACTCACTATCATCAGAATCACAATTCAACCTCCATTATTGATGGTTTGTGTAAGTATATACTGTTTGTTTGTAAAGATACAATTTAGTAAATATAGAATACTGGTTTAATATTCGTTTTTAATCTTCGCAATAAGTTGTTTAAGCGCTTGTCCTCGATGTGAAATCTGACTTTTATGCTCTTTTGTTAACTCTGCAGCGCTACAATTTAGTTCGGGTACATAAAATAAAGGATCATAACCGAAGCCACCTTCACCTCGTGTTTCATTTAAAATGATGCCATTCCACTTTCCTAAACAAATAATGGGTGTTGGATCATTTTCATGTCGCATGAACGCTAATGCGCAATAAAAATAAGCGGTACGTTTTTCACTTGGTACATTTTTTAACTCTTGCAATAATTTTTGATTATTGCTTGCATCGTTACCATGTTCGCCTGCATAACGGGCAGAATAGATCCCTGGTGCGCCACCAAGCGCATTAACCACTAATCCAGAATCATCAGCGATTGCTGGTAATTTAGTAAATTTAGCTGTATGTCTTGCTTTTAATATCGCATTTTCAATAAAGGTTAAACCAGTTTCATCCACCTCAGGTACATTGAACTCTTTTTGTGCAACAACATTAAAACCAGCATCGGCTAACAGGTTTTGTAGCTCATTAACTTTACCTTGATTATTTGTTGCTAAAACAATTTTTTGCATTTTAATTTCCTTACCATAACTGGTTTGTCAAATATTACCATTAGTGAATTTTATGTAACAGCCGTTATTTACTATATGAATATTTTCAAAAATCAGGCTCGCATGTAAAAGTCATGCTTTCCCCTGTTTTAGGATGATTTATTGTCAGTGATTGGGCATGTAACAACAATCTTTGAGACATCGAAAATGCCTCAGGATGTGCATAAAATTTATCTCCCAAAATTGGATGTCCAATAGCTTGCATATGCACACGTAATTGATGTGAACGTCCCGTAAACGGAAATAATTTAACTCGGGTAGTATTATTCTCATTTCGTGAAATAACTTGATATTCAGTTAATGCATGTTTACCGTTTTCAAGATCCACCATTTGCCTTGGACGATTCGGCCAATCACAAATTAAAGGTAGTTCAACTTGTCCAGTATCTTGCTCAAGATGCCCATATACCACAGCAATATATGTTTTTTTGGGGATCCGTTCACGAAATTGCTTTTTTATGTCTCGATCGGCTAATTTTGATAGCGCAGCAACCATAATACCACTGGTTGCCATATCTAAACGATGAACCGATTCAACATAACTGTATTTTTGTTGTAAACGGTGAATAATACTATCAATAAATTGAGGTTTATTACCTGATACAGATAATATCCCAGGCTGTTTATTAACAACGACAATATGGTCATCTTGATGTAGGATAGAAAGCCAAGGGTCAATAGGGGGATGATATTCCAAAAGCATTTATATATGACAATTCTTAAAATAAAATTGTCATATATTCTAGCAAACTCAACAAAAAGCGCCAGTTTTATAAAAGCGGCGCTGGTTTCAAATTATATTTTCTTTGCTGGAAAGAATTGAGAAATTAATATGGTTAGACCTACAAAAAGATAACAAGCAAAAATAATAATCATCCATTGAGACATTTCGATGGTTAAAAAAGTCCAAATTTTATCGGCACATGAGCCATAGGCATTAAACATACTTGGTAACCATTGATTTAAAGGTAACCAAGATGGAAACTGAACATTAATTGCACAGGTATCACTGAAATTAGGTTCAAATTGTAAATGAGCGTGAAATGTTGCTAACATAAATCCTTTATAGGCACTAAATAACCAAACCAAAATTCCGACTAATCGAAAAATATAATTATTAGGCTTAATTAGTCCGATAATGCTTGCGATCATAATTCCAAAAATAGCACAGCGTTGATAAATGCATAATGTACAAGGGGCTAGATCTAACACATGTTGAAAAAAGAGCGCTGTTAATTCAAAAATAAAGGTAGAAAGGAATAATAAAAACCAAGCAGCTCTGCCATTTGAGTAATGATTGAGTAGTGATAACATACTATTTTATTCCTCCATATTCCGTTATAATTACTTATCTTTAATTATATCGAAAGTAATCTATCTAATTTTTAAGTGATGCTAGTGTAGTTTATTTTCGGATAATGTAAACGACTTTTATATATTGATGGCGGATTAATCACTTCTTATGGATTCAAACGTTCCACAAACAAAATTGCAAGTCTCATTTGTCACAATTTCTGAAGAAAATGCGACACAACGAATTGATAACTTTTTAATTACACACTTAAAAGGTGTACCTAAAAGTATGATTTATCGCATACTGAGAAAGGGTGAAGTGAGAGTTAACAAAAAACGCGTTAAACCTGAATATAAATTAAATAATGGCGATGAGATTCGTATTCCTCCTATACGCGTTGCTGAAAAAACAACACCCGAAATTTCAACTAAGCTTAATAAAGTTGCTGATCTGGAAAAAGCAATCATCTATGAAGATGATGTGATTTTAGCCATTAATAAGCCTTCTGGTATTGCCGTTCATGGCGGTAGTGGTTTAAGTTTTGGTGTCATTGAGGGATTACGCGCATTAAGACCCGAAGCAAAGTTTTTAGAATTAGTTCATCGAATTGATCGTGAAACATCGGGTGTACTATTAATAGCTAAAAAACGTTCCGCATTAAAAGCGTTACATGAGCAGCTTAGACTTAAACAGATGCAAAAAAATTATTTGGCATTAGTAAAAGGAAATTGGCCGTCAGAATGTAAAGTGGTGCAGGCGCCATTACTTAAAAACGTATTAAAAAGTGGTGAACGTGTTGTCAAAGTTGATAAAGAAGGAAAGCCTTCTGAAACGCGATTTAAAGTTGAAGAGCGATTTGATTTTGCAACTTTAATTAAAGCCAGTCCAGTTACAGGACGTACTCATCAAATTCGAGTTCATACTCAATATGCTAACCATCCAATTGCTTTTGATGATCGTTATGGTGATAACCAATTTGATATGCAACTGGCAAATACCAAGCTTAACCGATTATTTTTACACGCGGCTAATGTGAAATTTATTCATCCGAAAACTTTACAAGAAATGCAGTTAAATGCACCTATGGATGATAAGTTGCAAGCATGTTTAAATCAGCTTAGAAATGATAAATATCAACAAACAGAATCATTAAAATAAAAAGGTAGTAAGTGCGAATGAAAGATCTCAATTTATACTTAATTAGACATGGGCAAACAGAGTGGAATATTAAAGATCAGATGCAAGGATCGCAAAACTCTCCTCTTACAGAACAAGGCGTTTTAGGGGCTAAAATAACAGGGCAATATTTAAAAGATGTCCCTTTTTTGCAAGCATATTCCAGTACTCAACAACGTGCTATAGAAACACGTAATTATATCGTTAACGAAAATATTAAAGATATTCCAACATTTGAACTGTCTGATTTGCAAGAAATGGATTTTGGTGATTGGGAGGGTAAACATGTACCGACTCTTAAAAAGGAAGTGCCAGAGTTTACAACTTATTTAACCGATCCTGCTAATTTTGATGCTTCTGCCAATAAAGGTGAAAATTATCTTGATGTTCTAACGCGTATGAAACAAGGACTCAATACGATAATTCAAAATGCACCACAAAATACGGGTAATATTTTAGTCGTTTCGCATGGAACGGTATTGCGATTATTACTTTGCGTATTAAATGGAGGTGATTGGCGTTTACACCGTGATGATCAATACTTTCCGCGCATGTTAAATACCAGCATAAGTGTTGTTAATTATCAACAAACGGATGATAAATCAGAAGGAAAATTTACGGTTAAATACTATAACAATGTCGATCATTTAACGGATAAATAATCGGTGATGTAAATTTTTTATTATCTCTCAAATAATGTATTTAATATTAATAATATAAAATGAGAGATAATAAGCCTATCTAGCGTTTATCTTTTACTGTATTTTGTGTAACGTTGTTGTAGCTGTTGTAACTGTTTAATTCTGGCCTCAATCCTCGAAATCATGATTTGATCACCTTTCGTTTGGTTTTTAGCATTTTGTAATATTTGGATTGCTCGTGGAAATTGACCTTCGAGTGCAATCAATTCTGCTTGAGCACTCATCTCTTTCGCTCTTGAATGCGATCCCCCATAAGCTAAAATCAGTAACTCCCAACCATTAGTATCATCATTGTGATCAAAAGTATATCGATGAAGTAGACTTATGGCTTGTTGATAATTTTTATTTTTCACATAAGCATTAGCCAAATTGAGTTGTAATGCGGAGCTATTTGGTGATTTTTTTATTGCCGTTTGCAATCGATTAATTGCAGCATTATTGTTATTTGTACTTAAATCAATATCCGTCATTAAATCTATGTACCAAATGTTATTAGGATCATTATCTAATAATGGTTGCAGTTGTTGTTTTGCTCTTTGATAATTGCCACTTCGGTAATCGGCTAGTGCATAACCATAAACGATGGCAATTTTGCTTTGTTCATTATTGAGTTTTTTGTAATCTTCGAGTAACAATTTGCCTGTATTGATATTATTACTCATTAAAATAGCTAATCTTGCTTTAGCTAAATAATAATTGAGTGATGGGGCAATATCTTTTTTAGAATATTGCATTGAACGATTTCGAATATCGGATAAACGGCTATTGGGTAATGGGTGAGTAAGTAAAATTTCTGGCGGCTTACTACTAAAACGAGTTTCATCAGCTAACTTTTGCAAAAACTCCGATGAAGCATATGGATCAAATCCTGCTTTAGCAAGTGTTCTTAGACCAACACGATCGGCTTCTTGTTCATTACTTTGTGTAAAACTAATCATGCTTTGCGTTGAACCCGCCATAGCACCTGTCATTACCATCATCCCAGCTTCTGGATTGGCTAATGCTAATAATAAAGAACCTAATGTGGCACCCCAGACATAAGGGCTGTTGCGATTTTGGTTTTCCATTGCCCTAGCTAAATGGCGTTGAGTAACATGACCAATCTCGTGAGCCATGACAGAGGCTAGTTGGCTTTCATTATTGGTATCCAATATTAATCTAGAGTGAATAACCACATTACCGCCAAAAAAAGCAAATGCATTAAGTACATTGCTTTTCATAATATAAAAGTGAAAAGGTGTTTGTACTGATTCCGATTTTAAAACTAATCTTTTACCTAAATCATTGATATATTGATTTAAAACAGGATCATTAATGATAGGGGCATCAGCGCGTAATAGCCGCATATAATAATCACCCATCTCCATCTCTTGCCCTATACTTAATGTTGAAGCAGCAGCAGTACCTATATCAGGAAGGTTGATGTTATCGGCATAAACTAATGGGGCATTTTGTAATAATAACGATGTAGATAGTACCAATGCGACTACTTTTTTTAACATTGTTTCAACCTATAGAGATAAGAATATTAACTGATTACTATTTTAGCCGAAAAAAAGGACAATTTCACTTTGAATTGCTCATCAACTGTTAGGTATATCAGGCGTTAATGATAAAAAATAATAAATTATTGGAATACAGCGGCTCGAATTTTTTCGATATCAACATTTTCGATATATTTGACAATATTAGGGTAAACATTATAGTGATGACCAAATTCAGGTTTCATTAATTCATTAATGGCTTGAGATTTTGACCAATTTTGGAAGACTATACGATACATAGCTACAGCAACACCTGTGCGATCACTACCATGCCAACAATGAATTAATATTGGTTTGGGCGATTGATTAATGGCTTTTAGTATCTCAATTATTTTTTCGTCAGAAATATTTCCTGCTCGTATTTTGATCCAAACTTCGGAAAGATCCGTATTTTCTAACTTATCGCGATCACTATGCAGTAAACGTAAGTTAATTATGGTTTTAAAGCCTAACTTTTCAAGATATTGTATCTGTTTTCTGGTTGGCTGTTCTGACCGGGAAAGATCATCAGATATTTTATAAAAATTATCGGGTAAATTATCACTAGGTTTCATATTAGATTGACAGCCAATTATCATCAAGCAGACACAACACAGCATTAATGAATTTGCTAATTTTACTTTGATAAAATCATAACAAGATCTTAATTGTTGTGTTGTGTACAGCATAAATAGATGCAATTTATTAATTTTTAAGCCAATTGACGACGGTTTTGGATAAATTCAATGATGTTTTCAATTTTCACCATCTCTTTATCACCACCACAACGATGTTTATATTCCACTTCGCCATTATCCAGATTTCGTTCACCAATAACAATGGTATGCGGAATCCCAATTAACTCAGCATCTGCAAACATCACACCTGGTCGCTCTTTACGATCATCAAACAACACATCAATACCTGCAGTTTGTAAATCTGCATAAAGTTTTTCTGCCGTTGCTTGTACTTTTTCAGATTTATGCATGTTCATAGGAATAATGACAACACTAAATGGCGCGATGGCTTCTGGCCACACAATTCCACGCTCATCGTGACATTGTTCAATCGCTGCAGCTACAATACGACTTACGCCAATGCCATAACAACCCATGATCATAACGTGGTTTTGTCCATCCTCGCCTTGAACAGTTGCTTTCATCGCCTCTGAATACTTCGTTCCAAGTTGGAAAATATGCCCAACTTCAATGCCACGTTTAATTTGCAATGTGCCTTTACCATCTGGACTAATGTCCCCTTCAACCACATTACGAATATCTTCAATGCGCGGTAGGGTAACGTCTCGTTCCCAATTGATATTAAAGTAATGTTTATGATCAATATTGGCACCCGCACTAAAATCACTCATTACTGCGACATCTCGGTCAATAATGATTGGCATATTAAGGTTGATTGGACCTAATGAACCAGGGCCAGCATTGACAATAGCGCGAATTTCTTCGTCAGTTGCAAATTCTAGTGGTGAAGCAACAATGTCAATTTTTTCAGCTTTGATTTCATTTAGAGTATGATCACCACGTACCAATAATGCAACTAATTGATGACCACTTTCTTTAGTCGCTTTTACCATTAATGTTTTAACGGTTTTTTCAATTGGTAAATTGAACTGTTGAACTAATTCATCAATGGTTTTGGCGTTTGGTGTATCAACAATTTCCATTGTTTTAGTCGGTGCTGCACGGTTTTGAGTTGGCGCTAATGCTTGTGCCATTTCGATATTGGCTGCATAATCCGATTCAGTTGAAAAGACAATATCATCCTCACCACTATCAGCTAAAACTTGGAATTCGTGTGACCAATTACCTCCAATAGATCCTGTATCGGCACGTACTGCTCTGAAGTTTAAGCCAGCACGAGTAAACACGGCACTATAAGCTTTGTACATGTCATCATAAGTTTCTTGTAATGATGCTTGTGAAGTATGGAATGAATAAGCATCTTTCATAATAAACTCACGTGAACGCATTACCCCAAATCGCGGGCGAACTTCATCACGAAATTTGGTTTGAATTTGATAAACATTCAACGGCAATTGTTTATATGAACTAACTTCATTGCGTAGTAAGTCGGTAATTACTTCCTCATGCGTTGGTCCTAATACAAAGTCACGATTACCTCGGTCTTTAATACGTAATAGTTCTGGACCATATTGTTCCCAACGTCCACTTTCTTGCCAAATATCAGCAGGTTGAACAACAGGCATTAATACCTCAATTGCTCCCGCTTTATTCATCTCTTCTCGGACAATGTTTTCAACTTTTTTAAGTACACGATAACCAGTTGGCAACCAAGTATATAAACCGGCCGCAACTTTTCGGATCATACCGGCACGTAACATTAATTGATGACTAATTACTTCAGCATCAGCTGGCGTTTCTTTTAACGTAGAAAGAAGATATTTACTGGTTCGCATGAATTTATCCCGAAAAATAATTTACTTATAAATATACTAAAAATGCTTGCTAGTTTAGCAGTACCCAGCGCAACACTAAAGTAATTTTATCGTTATTTTTGATGTGAAATAGATAATAAGACCATCAAAAGAGTATCAAACAAAGCAAGTTACTTGCGATAAACGCCAAATCTAATTCAAAAGTATCATGCATTATAAATTGGGGGGTATTGTGAAATTGCAGGCAATTTTATAAAAATTTAGTATTAAAACTGATACTTTAATTTTTTGGGACACAATAAGTATCAAAATAGATATTTTTTCAAAAATATATCATGTTGATTATATTAAATTTTTTAGCGTTTGTGTGACGTGGATCACGTTGATAAAGAGATTAAATTGATATCATACGCGCAAAATTTTAGACAAAGGAGTAGTTCAATATGGGCCAATTAACCATTAACGAGGGTATAACAACTTCTAAAGAGGATGCTGCGTTATCTAAATGGCGTAAAAGCGATACTTTATGGATGTTGAGCCTTTATGGTACTGCAATTGGTGCAGGGGTATTATTTTTACCAATTAATGCAGGTGTAGGTGGTTTGATTCCATTATTAGTGATGTTAATTCTCGCTTTTCCTATGACCTTTTTTGCTCACCGTGCTTTATGCCGTTTTGTATTGTCAGGTAAAAGTAGAGACGGGGATATCACAGTCGTAGTTGAAGAAGCGTTTGGTCGCACGGCAGGAAATTGGATAACGGTACTTTATTTTTTTGCTATTTACCCCATTTTATTAGTATATAGTGTAGGTATTACTAATACCGTCGATAGTTTTATGGTGCACCAACTGGGTATGGCGTCACTACCAAGAGCTTTGTTATCATTTATTTTGGTCGCTTTTTTAATGTCGATTGTCCATTTTGGTGAAGAGCTTATTGTAAAAGTTATGTCCATTCTGGTGTTTCCTTTCATCGCGGTATTAATGATTTTGGCATTATTTTTAATTCCTGAATGGAATGGCGAAATTTTTAATAATATTTCTTTTAGCAGCAATGGTTACAGTGGACACGGTATTTTAATGACACTTTGGTTGGTTATTCCTGTTATGGTTTTTGCTTTTAATCATTCGCCAATCATTTCTTCTTTAGCTGTTGCTAAACGTAAAGAATACGGTGAAAATTATGCCGAATCAAAATGTACTAAAATTATTGCAGCAAGTAATATTATGATGGTTGCAACGGTGATGTTTTTTGTGTTCAGTTGTGCACTTTGTTTATCGCCTGCAGAACTTTTAGAAGCAAAAGCGCAAAATCTTTCAACGTTATCTTATTTAGCGAATCGTTTTAATTCGCCAGTTATTGAGTATATTGGTCCACCAATTGCATTTATTGCTATGGCTAAATCGTTTTTGGGGCACTATTTAGGTGCGAAAGAAGGATTTAATGGTATCGTGAATAAAGCTTTACGTAGTCGTAATAAAACACTATCTGAAAAGAAACTTGAAAAACTTGCTGTAACATTTATGTTTTTAACAGCATGGGGCATTGCAACGCTCAATCCAAGTATTTTAGGTTTAATTGAATCACTAGGTGGCCCAATTCTTGCAGTACTATTGTTTATAATGCCAATGTATGCAATTCATAAATTACCCGCATTAGCACAATATCGTGGCAAACTCAGTAATGGGTTTATTGTGATTATGGGATTTATTGCGATTTCAGCCGCTATTTATAATTTAGTTTAAAAGATCCCATTATTTATCGTAGTTGATTTGATTTTTTATGAACAAAACCATCGGCATTAGCCGATGGCTCGTATTCTTTAATAGGCAAAATAGTTTTAATAGTAAATTTGCTCCTTGTCCATTTCGTTGCAATAGTAAATTTATGAAGATTTAAACTTACGCAACACAGTTGCGTAAGTATCAAAAAGGGAAAAATATGAGTTCGGTATTTGAAATATTTAAAATTGGTATTGGTCCTTCAAGTTCACATACGGTTGGCCCTATGAGAGCCGGGAAGGCATTTATTGATCAACTGATTAGTAATAACATGATGTCATCGGTAACCAAAATTGTGGCTGATGTCTATGGCTCTTTATCGCTAACTGGTAAAGGTCACCAAACAGATATCGCTATCATTATGGGACTTGCTGGCGAAAAACCTGATATGGTGAATATTGATAATATTCCATCTTTTATCGAAAAAATCAGTCAGACACATCGCTTACCGATTTATGATAATCGCTACGAAATCGATTTTCCTCTTGCTAGTTGTATGGTGTTTCATTCTAAATTTTTACCTCTCCATGAAAATGGTATGACGTTGAGTGCCTATAATGGTGAAACGCTCCTGTTTCAGAAAACCTATTATTCAGTAGGGGGCGGTAAAATTGTAGAAGAAGAACAATTTGCAAAGCAAAAAACCGAATCAGTAAAACTGCCTTATCGTTTTTCTTCTGCTGCACAATTATTGAAACATTGTGAAGATAATTCTTTATCAATTTCCAGTATTATGATGAAAAATGAGCTGCAATTTCATTCGTATGAAGAAATTGAAGATTACTTTTCACGCGTAGGGCAAACTATTTTAGAATGTATCAAACGAGGTATGAATACAGAAGGTTTATTACCTGGACCACTTAAAGTGCCACGCCGAGCTTTTTCTCTTTATCGACAGCTATCTACAACCAAAGATCAGATCATTAGTGATCCAATGGTGATCATTGACTGGGTTAATATGTTTGCACTTGCTGTGAGTGAAGAAAACGCAGCAGGGGGGCGTGTGGTTACGGCTCCAACTAATGGTGCTTGCGGTATTATTCCAGCGGTATTGGGTTATTATGATAAATTTATTAACCCAGTTACGCCTGATATCTATATTCGATTCTTTTTAACTTGTGGTGCAATTGGTCAACTTTATCAAATGAACGCTTCTATTTCGGGCGCGGAAGTTGGTTGCCAAGGTGAGGTAGGTGTAGCTTGCTCAATGGCTGCGGCAGGATTAGCTGAGCTTTTAGGCGGAAATCCCGAGCAAGTTTGTATGGCTGCCGAAATTGCGATGGAACATAATTTAGGTTTGACTTGCGATCCGGTTGCAGGGCAAGTGCAAGTGCCATGTATTGAGCGTAATGCTATTGCAGCGGTGAAAGCTATCAATGCTACAAGAATGGCGTTGAGACGAATAACGGCAGCAAAAGTAACTTTAGATAAAGTAATTAAAACAATGTATGAAACGGGTAAAGATATGAATGCTAAATATCGAGAAACATCTCGAGGTGGATTGGCAATTACGGTACATTGTAGTTAATAGCCCATTTATTATCTTCGCCTTTTTTATAATTGGCGAAGATAAAAATTACGTTATATCCTTAGTTTTAGCGTTTTATTTTTTGAATTTTTTTTAGTATTTCCAGCGCATGGTATTCACTTTAGAGCGCAAAAAATCATTTTCAACAAGTACGTCAACATTTTCTGTGTTTGTTGCTCGTTTTTTTCTTTTCCGTTTTGGTTGGTCTGCTGAGGTTTTGTGAATGACTTCGTTGTAGGCAAGTAAGTTATTAAGCTGATCGAGTTCGCCTAATCCTTTAAGAACTGAAATTAATGTTTGTAATGTGATTGATTCGCCTTGCTCAATACGTTTTATTGTTGCTATACCAATTTGAGATTTGTCGGCAAGTTCTTGTTGCGATAAATTTTTTTCGATTCTAGCCATTTTTATTCGGCGACATAACAATTTTATCATGTCGTTAATTTCATTCATGAATAATCCTTACTGGGTAAACTAAAATTTAAGGTTATTTTTATAGCTAAACATGTAATATATCATTTAAACTTTCAATGATATCACTGGCTAATAAACTATATTTATTATGTCTTTTTAAAGCAGCATCACCGGCTAATCCATGTAAGTAAACACTTACTGGGGCTGCTTTTGTCGGCAATAAATGTTGAGCGATAAGTCCAGCCATTATTCCCGTTAAAACATCACCCGTCCCCCCGGTAGACATACCATTATTCCCGGATTGGTTAATATAAGTGGCGTGTTCAGGTATTGCGACAATGGTTTTTGCATCTTTTAGAACACAGATTACGTTAAAGTCTTTTGCAAATTTTTTAGCTATTTTGATGAGATTTGTTTTAATTTTTTCTATCGGTAGATTGACTAATCTAGACATTTCGCCCAGATGTGGCGTGACAATAACCGTTGACTGAGCTTGTTGAAGTAATTTTAAATTGGTAGCCAAGGTATTAAGTCCATCAGCATCAATAATTATAGGAATTGTAGCGTATTGCAATACGTGCGCTAGGATTTTATGAGTATCATCGGATACGCCCATTCCTGGTCCAATCACAATGACTGAAGCCCAATTTATTAATTCTTCGAGGTTTTTTATATCAATTTTTTGGGGAATATATGGCGTAAGTAATACTTCAGGTAGTTGAGTCAATAAAATATCACGATTGCATATTGGTGTGTAAATACGTACTAACCCTGCACCGGTTTTATAAGCGGCTTTAGCCGAAAAGAACGCGGCTCCAGACATATTTTCTGAACCAGCAATAATCAATACTTTACCATAGCTACCCTTATGGCTATTATCTGATCGGCATGGTAGTAATTGACTCAACTCGTTAGATTGATAAGTATAATGACTTGCTGGGGTATTTGCATAGATACCAATATCTGCAATCGAGACTTCACCAGCTAATTCGACCCCAGGGTAAAGTGATAAACCAATTTTTGAATAGGCAAACGTTACCGTTTGTTTGGCTTTGACTGCAATACCAAGAATTTTACCTGTATTGCTGCAAAGTCCTGAGGGAATATCAACCGCAAGCACTTCAGCATTACTTTGATTAATCAATTCAATCGTATGAAGAAAGTCGCCAGTGACAATACGATTAAGCCCTATACCGAAAATGGCATCAACAATAGTTGTATATTTGGCAAAGGAATCAGTGGGTGATGTTACAAAGGTAATATTATAATGCTGGGCTATTTTAAGTTGCTGTAATGTTTCATCGGAAGCATTTTCTGGCTTACCAATTAAATAAACATCCACATCAATATGTTGTAATTTTAGTAGGCGAGCAACGGCAATACCATCACCACCATTGTTACCGTATCCACATACTACAGCCACTTTATTTAAATTATAGTTATTGTTACTGAGTTGGTTCACAACGGCTAGTGCCGCACGTTCCATGAGTACTAGGGAGGGTAAGCCAATTTCATTTGAGGTATAAGCATCGTAATGCTTCATTTCAGACGAGGTAACTAAGTATTGCATGATACTGCCTCTTTCTGTAAATGAGATGCCACATTAAGTGGCAAAATCATACAGGTAAATTAATCAATGATTAGATTAATGATTGTTCATTCATTTGCTTTTTTAACTGTTGTTTTTTTAGGCTTTCTAATATTTTATTATGTATTCCGCTAAAACCGCCATTACTCATAATTAAAATGGCATCAGTCGGTTTAGCCGATTTTGTTATCATTTCGACAAGTAAATCGATATCGCCAGACCAATATGCAGGCTGAATACAACCATCAACAACATCCGCTACTAACCATGGTAATTGTTCAGGTTGGAATAAGTAAACTTCATCAGCACGACCAAGTGATGGCGCCAACTCATCTTTTGATACTCCAAGCTTCATTGTATTTGAACGAGGTTCAAGAACGGCTAAAATTCGGCGATTAGCGCCAATTTTACTACGTAATGCTTCAAGTGTTGCCAAAATTGCAGTTGGATGATGGGCAAAATCGTCATATATTTCAATATTATTAACTTCACCATAAAGTTCTAACCGTCTTTTGGCATTGATAAATGAACCGAGTGCTGCACAAGCATCTGTCGGCTTAATACCAACATTATGAGCTGCAGCAATAGCCATCAACGCATTATGCATGTTATATTCACCGACTAAAGAATACTTAACTTCGCCCACTTTTTCGCTATTGTAGTAAACCGCAAAATGGCTGGCATCACTGTTAATACGTTGCGCTAACCAACCTGTTTCAGATTCCGTAAAACTTTGTTCGCTCCAGCAACCTTTAGCTAGTACTTGTTTTAAATTAACATCATCTTGTGGCGTGATGATAAGTCCTTTACTTGGTACTAAACGAACTAAGTGGTGAAACTGCTTTTGGATTGCAGCAAGATCATCAAAAATATCAGCATGATCAAATTCTAAATTATTCATGATTAATGTCTTAGGACAGTAATGCATGAATTTTGAGCGTTTGTCAAAAAATGAACAATCGTATTCGTCAGCTTCAATAACAAAAAAATTACCTTCGCCTAATCTTGCCGATACATCAAAATTACCAGGTACACCACCAATAACAAAACCTTGCTTATAACCTTGTTTTTCCAAAATCCAATTGACCATTCCAGCAGTGGTTGTTTTACCATGTGTACCTGCAACCGCGATAACCCAACGATCGCGTAAGACATTGTCATGTAACCATTGAGGAGCTGAAATATAAGGAATATTATTATCAAGCACATATTCAACACAAGGGTTACCTCTTGATAACGCATTACCAATGATCACCAGATCAGGGGTAGGAGTCAGTTGTGAGGGATCATATCCTTCAATAATATCAATATGCTCTTTTTGTAAGAGTGTACTCATCGGCGGGTAAACATTTTTGTCTGAACCCGTTACGTGATGACCCTGCGAACGGGCTATTAATGCAATTCCTGTCATAAATGTGCCACAAATTCCTAGAATATGAATATGCATTTTTAGTCCTTAACTTTAATAAAATGTACTGATAATAATATCTGTTTTGTTATCACTGTCGTTTTGATTGGCAATTGGATGTAATTCCGAAATGTCCAGATAATTATAGTCGATTTTTATGGCTTATGCGATAGGCCATAAATATCGAATCAATAATTTTGCCATTTGATTACCTCGAAATTCATCTACCATCAGATGATAAACGATTTTGACATTTTTTAATGATTGATCTGGCCATTGTTGTAAATTAGCATTAAATAATATCCCTTCAATCACCGGTCCCCCTTTTTGGGGTTCCAAAACCAATCTAAGATGTTTTTCTGCAAATAAGCGCTGTTGATGAATGATAAATTCTCCATCAAAAATAGGCTCAGCAAACCCTTCTCCCCAAGGTCCTGCTTCTTTTATATGTTTTGCGATCGCATAATTAAAATCTTTACCATCAATTTCACCATCTGTTTCAATAATTGGTTCTAGTGATGTCTTAATTAATTTCGCATTGATTAACTCTTCAAAACAATTTTTAAATTGTTCAAAATCTTCTTCACGAATGGTTAAACCTACCGCCATTGCATGACCACCAAAACTCACAATTAAATTAGGGTATTTCTGATCAAATTCATCTAATAAATCACGGAAATGTATTCCTGCAATTGATCTTCCCGATCCTTTTAAAAAACCGTCTGATGTTGAAGCAAATGAGATAACGGGTCGATAATACTTATCTTTTAATCGGGCAGATAAAATACCAATAATACCTTGATGCCATTCAGGATGATAAACAATAAGTATGTCAGGAATGGCTGTTGCTTGATTTTCAATTTGTTGAATAAATGATAATGCTTCTTTATGCATAGTTTGCTCAATCAACTTGCGATCATTATTGAGCATATCAAGATTTTTGGCTTGTTCTAAAGCAGTATCAAAATCATCACAAAGTAACAATTCAACACCTAAAGACATATTATCCATTCTACCTGCTGCATTTAGTCGGGGAGCCACATAAAAGGCGAGATCGGTTGCAGTGAAAGACGACTGCTCTTTTTTAGCAATTTGCAATAAAGCTTTTATTCCTTCACAACAATAGCCTGATCGAATTCGGCTTATGCCTTGATGGACTAATATTCGATTATTGTGATCAAGTTTTACTACATCAGCAATAGTACCTAAGGCCACTAAATCCAGTAAATTAGTAACATTATATGGCGTTAAATTTCTCTTTGTATACCAATCTTCCTTACGTAATTTAGCCCTTAATGCCAGCATAAAATAAAAGGCTACTCCGACGCCAGCCAAATGTTTAGATGGAAAAGCACAATCAGGTAAATTAGGATTGATTATGGCATCAGCATTGGGTAACTGTTCAGGACATAAATGATGATCAGTAATAATCACCATTAAATTAGCTTGCTTTGCAAACTCGACCGCTTCAACAGCAGCAATACCATTATCAACAGTGATAATTAAATCCGTGTGTTGTGAAATAGCTTTTTTTACTACGCTTATACTTAATCCATAGCCATCTTCAAAGCGATCTGGAATAATATAATCAACAAATTGACCGCCCATTTTTCTAAGTGCTGTGACCATTAATGCCGTACTCGTTGCTCCATCGGTATCGAAATCACCGACAACGACAATGCGTTTATTCTCTTTCATTGCCGAATAAAGAATTTCAACAGCGTTTTGTGTCCCATCCAATTTATCAAAATTGCATAAATTTTGCGTAGTATAATCAAGTTCATGCATGGATCTAATACCACGCAATGCGTATATTCGTTGCAATAATCGCGGAATATCTTGTGATAACTCAGGAAAAATTTCAGGTAATTTTCGATGTAATATTTTGGTTTTATTCATATTATAAATGTTAGCGTCAAAACGCTAACATATGTCTTTATATTCGTTTTAATTAATGATTAAAAATGATTAGTTAAATATTACTTAACCGATTTTTTATTTAAAATAGTCAGTAATTTATCAGCAGGAACATAGCCAGAAACAAGTTGACCATCAGCTAAAACAATGGCCGGTGTGCCAGTAATACCAATTTGTTTGCCAACGTTAAATTGTTGGGTTACATAAGGTATCATACTGCTTGCTGGAGAGATAGGATTATCTTTGTAAGCATTTTCAAAAGCAGCTTTACGATCCGCTACACTCCAGATTGATTGCATGTTTTTCCCAACTTCGCTATCTGCACCAGCACGAGGAAAAGCAAAATAGTGCACTGAAATACCCGCATCTAAATATTTATTAATATTTTCATGCAATAACTTACAATAATGACAAGTATAATCGGTAAATACCGAAATAACATATTTTTCATTGTTAGCTTTATAGACAATAGCATCTTTCTCAATAGATTTAATTAATTTAACATTGTTGCTATTAGCTATATTTTGTGGTTCATCACCTTGTACATCAAAAATAGGTCCTTGAGTTAAGTATTTACCATCATCAGAAACATAAAAAATGCCATCAGGCGTAATCACGGTTTTAAATCCATTTACTGGACTATTCTCAATTTTTATATCTTTGGATTCATAACCTAATCGGTTTAAGCTTTTTGTAATATCTGTATTAGCTGCTAGTACTGAAGTTGAGATTAATGCCAAACCTATACTTAAAACTATTTTCTTCATTTAATTATCCTTATTTTGTTGAGAACTACGCTCGAGGATGATGTTTGCTGTGTAACTGCTTTAATCTTTCCGTTGCTACATGTGTGTAAATTTGAGTGGTTGATAAGCTACTATGACCGAGTAGCATTTGTACCACGCGCAAATCCGCGCCATGATTAAGCAAATGGGTTGCAAAAGCATGTCGAAGTACATGGGGGGAAAGAGCCTCAATATTAATGCCGGTTAGTATGGCATAATATTTGATTCTATGCCAGAAAGTCTGTCTGGTCATTTTTTTTCCTAATCTGCTTGGAAAAAGTACATCAATTGCACCATTTTTCAAAAGATCATTTCGAGCATATTTAAAATAATATTCTAACCAATAAATCGCTTCTTCACCAAGTGGTACTAAACGTTCTTTGTTACCTTTACCGATGATTCGAACGACACCTTGACGTAAACTGACATCACTTATTTCTAAATTAACCAATTCAGAAACACGTAAACCTGTGGCGTAAAGAACTTCTAGCATGGCTTTGTCGCGAAGCTCAATAGGGTCTTCAATACTAGGTGATTCAAGCAAAGCATCAACTTGTGATTCAGTTAAATCTTTAGGCAGTTTTTTGGGTAATTTAGGTGATGATAAAACTGCAGAAGGATCATCAGTACGATAGTTTTCTTGATAAAGATACTGAAAAAATCGTTTAGTTGCACTGAGTAAACGTGCAGAGCTGCTGGCTTTATACCCATCTTGAACTCTCTGCATTAAAAAATTCTGTAAATTATCCGTTTGTGCGGTCAATAACGTTACATCTTGTTGTTGCAGTGATTGACTTAATGCTATTAAATCAAGTTGATAAGATGCAACAGTATTTTCAGCTAAATTGCGTTCTAGCCATAATGCATCTAAAAATTGTTGTATTAACAGTTTATTTTGTGCTGGTATATTTTTATCAGATATCAAAAGTCATCTCTACTATTAATTTATGATAATTATTATATACCAACTGAGGATAAGTTGCAGATAGGTTCAGATTATAGGCTGGTATAATACTTTTTCGATATTCAATTATTCGTTTAACCCATTTTTTACTTAAACGTATAGTTAACCTGAAACTTTTTGACAAAATCATTTTATTAAGCGGGTTATACTAATTTTTGTAAACACATTAGCATCTATTTTTTTATTGTATACCATTAACTGCATAACGTTACTTAATGTCTAAAGTTTTAAAATAAACAGATCTAAAAAGTTTGATATCGGTTTTTTGTTCAAATATCATTACTTTTATAATTAATCCTTGCTAAGAACATCAATCTTTTCAATTCGAATTTTGTTACAGCATACCTTTTAGTAAAATGATCTATTTTGATTATAAACCCACATTTTGTAATATATTTATAGGTTCACTTACAGTTAAATTTATAAACAATTATCATTAATACTATTAAATAATTAATGATTTTTTTGAATCATTATTTATAACATTTATCTATAATAACTTTTTCTTCAATTGATTTTTCAGGGTTGTTACTTAAATCATCTAAAATATCACCTAAACATTGACTGCGTTGCTTACTTACTTGCAGCATATTTTGTTCACTTAATGTTAGATTGCTCTTTTTCTCTAACATGATAATAATAATTTTATATATTTGAAAAATCCTTATATATTTATTAAATACTAAAGACTCAACATCATCAAAAGAAATTTTCGTTTTATTATATTCCTTTCTTTTATCATCTTCCTCACTCAATTGAAGGTCAGTAAACAAAACTTCAGGAGTTGGATAATTACGTAATAAAGGAATAAAAAACTCAGGGTAAGGGTAATCCTTTTTTATTTTCTCAAAATCCTTTTGAAAAGACTGTTTTTGTTCTGACGAAAGTGATGATATTTTTTCTTCAAAAAAATTTGCACATTCTTCAATATCGTAACTAACAACCAAATTCAGATTGCAATAAGAATGAGTGTGTGCAAATGATTGGTTATTAATAAAAACAAACAATAAGGGTATTAAGATTTTATTCAGTAACTTGCAAAGTTGCGACAATATTATTTCCATTTTTTGATACTCAAAAAGGTGAGACACCACTCCTCCATCAAAGCTCCGCATTATTTCTAATTTATTTTTCCTATCCATTTATACTTAATATCAACACCCTTACTGTTCTATTCAAGATGGATAATGACTATCATCGTATCTTAAAATTTAACCTATTCATAAAATAATTCTTCATCTTTTGGTTGCCAAAAGAAAGCAAAGTAATTTTCACCGACAAAAAAGAGTTTATTGTCCATATAAATCGCCTGATTGCCATTCAATAAAAAATTAGTTAATCGGGTATTTTCAATATTTTGGAAAGTGATATATTCCAACTCATTACTTATATCAATACCTACTTTCTTAAAATTTTCAACCTGTTGTTGGTATAAATTTTCATTATTGAAAAACTTTTTAGCATTGATTTTATTCAGAGTTATTGGAAAAGACTGTTGATAATTGAGACAAAAAATATTTTCTTCAATATTTAGTGTCATAGTCATATCATAGAAATCATTTTTATCCTCAAGATAAGAGCGTAAATAGTTATTGGCTTGAAAGTTGGATAATAAAAGACTTTTTGAGGAGTGCTTATTTTTATCTTTAGGCGGAAATTGATTATAACATTCCGATGTCACAGGAATTTCTTTAAATTTCCCATTTTGGTTTACTTGATAATGTTGGATTTCAATAGTTTCATCTTCAAAACGTTGCCGACGTTCAATTGAATAGTTTTTATCTATGTTAAAATAACGATAGCCAACAGGAAGCCCGTATCCTCCAGGCCCGCCCCTTGTCGTGGTTATATAACTAAAAATTAATAGTTTATCTAACACTTTATCATCGTCTGAAAATAAATATAAATACGAATCCCTTTCTCCACTATCCATAACATAACTAATAATATATGGATTAATATTTGAAGAAATTGAAGGTAATTTCGCTGCTAATATATCTTCTCCCTCGTACGAAGGAATATCCAAATACTTTTTATAATGGACAGGTATTTCTTTTAATGAGTCTTCCTTATCTAATTCATACAAATCATAATCATTTAAAGGAGTGTCAATAATCGGTAGTTGTGTCAACTCTTTTGAAAATGATTTGTCATTTGATTGAGAGAGATCTTTTTCTAAGTTTTCTGAAAAAATGAGTAAATATCCTGGTTTAGTCATGAAAACCATAAAATTACCTGTTTTTATTAAGTCTGTAAATTCCTCTTTAAAACAGGGATAATTTTCATTTTCATAGTTATTTCTTGTTACTTCTATTTGGTTTTCTAGTGGGATTTTTTCTTCTATAAAAATTTTTTTATACTTGTCTGTTAGTTCGGGAGATTTCCAATATGATAAAGGTGTTTCAATATCAGTCGTTGTCTCATGTGGCATGGTACAAATTTTATCTAATGTTAAATCGCCATCAATTAAGATTAGTTTAGTTTCTGAATATTTATCTATTAAACGCTCTCTTTCAGAATCTGATTCATAATCTAAAGCTGTATTTTTCGAAACTTTATAAAAATACCATGTTTCGGGTGGTTCGGTTGCATAGACAATGTTTATTGATAAAAATAACACCGTAATAATTTTTAAAAAGATTTTTTTTAATTTCATAATGGTTCTTTCATCGTAAATCATAGATTAGGTATATTTTGCTAACTAAACTCAATTAATATGTATTTTTACATACATGCTTTACATGTAAAGTAAAACTTTAATAAAACCAATTGGTAAGTTATTTATTATCTAACCCAAATTTTCCTGTTTCGGGATTAATTTTATATTTAATCCAACTTCCAGTAGTTGTGGATTCTAAATCATAAATAAAATACAGTGTCCATAAATTATAATCTTCTAGATAATACAGTTTTTCTATGGCCAAACTATCATTTGGATTATTTTTGTATTCATAACATATTAAAGAATCCACTTTTTTATTATTCTTATATGAGATTAATTCGATAGTTATTAAAAATTCGTTTTGAGTTTCTTCTTTTTTTAATTTTAATTCAATATTATTCTTAAGTTTCGATATAGTTATTTCATCATTGTTTAGGTCACGAAATTGCTGATAATAACTTTTTTTTATCTTCGAAAGAGTACATGTGTCATCATCTTCACAAGTTCTATTTACAGATTGTACAAATTCTTTACTTGATATTAATTTTTCACCAGTAAACGAGTTGGTTATTAAGATTTCATTTTTTATAGTATTTGCAATTGCTTTATTAACGTTTCCAAACACAATAAAACAGATAATAATCAGATAAATTAACTGTTTCATTCTTTGATTTCCTTAACTTTCTTCATATCATAATATTCAATATGTAAATGATGATCGTGATTTGTAGTTTCTTTTGGAATATGGTTTAAAAAGTATACTTTACCCTTTATGGAGTAACTCCAACCTAACATTTTTTATCACTTAATATTGAGTGACCTAACAAATTTAATTGTTGATTTAATCCTTTAGCTGATAATAATCTGTCTTTTTCTAAGTTTTTCTAAAGAAATAAATATTTTGTTGGGTCATAAAAATCATAAAATTTACTTTTTTATCAATTACGTATTTCCCCATTTTTATCAATGTAATAATAAGTTACTTTAGTCTGTTCCGATAATAATCTATCATTTTCTTCTATATCTAAGCATTTTTCTTTTTCTATAATTTCAAAATTTCTATTTTTATATAAACGAATTCTTTTGTTAATTGAACATTCTGCTAAAGCTCCATCGACAACAATTATTTTGTCTATAAAATTATAATTTTTATCAAAAATCTGCATTTCGATTGTAAATAAATTTAAATATGAATCTTGTTCATCTGGATCTAAATATGCAAAGAGCAAAATTTTTAAATTTTTATCCAGATGTATTTCTTTAAAAAATTTAGCTTCACCTGTATAAGGCTTTCTATGATTAACCATACTATTCAATGGGGTATTTGGTTGAAAAAGTGAATTTAATGAATTATTTTCATCATATACAACATGATTATCATTGAAAAAATTTTTTAACGTATATTCAGGGGATGAGACCTTTGACGAATATTCTTTAAACTCATAAAGAATTTTATTACTAAATTTATCTTGAGCTTTAACTTGAAAAACTAATAAAGTTACTACAAAAAAAATACCAAACCGCTTAATCTTGATCATATTTTACACTTATATTATTAAAATTATTATATATCATTTATAGTTACACTTTTTATTCACTACCAGATAATGATTAAAACTACAAATAGAATTGACTGTAGGTGCTGAATAGTAAACAAAGTGGTACTAGATAATATGAATATTTCATCTGTTAACCTTTAATCCTTTCCTTATTTTTGAAAAAGTTACGGGTAAAAATCACAACTTTTTCTCTGTAATCACCTAACTTAATGGCTAAAATATGATTTAATAAAAACACTACTAACCATTATAAAATTTCGTATTTTTATATTAGTACGATCTAGATTCTAATAATTTAAAATGTCCTGTATTATCAATTTTATAATGCCTCCATTCTGTAACATGGTGAATTGAATCATCCCCATAATAATTCAATAACCAAACATTTTTGAATTCTTTATCGATATAGTAATATTGTTCAAAAAAAGCTGATTCTAAAATATTTTCCTTATAGATGGGTAAACGGTCTATTAGTTTATTATTTTTTTCAATATTCAAATATATTTCGTATTCAAATTCTTTTATTTGATTTTTAGTAAAATAGAATTTATCTTTATTATTCTCAAAACTATATTCTTTTTCAGCTTGTAATTTGTTTATTACACGGGCAAAATATATATGTAATTCTGTTAGTGGACATTTGTTATAACTATCATACTCATAAGTACCATCACCAGGAAAATTACACTCTTTATTCATTTTATTAACATTTTTTTTATCAATTAACATTGGGTGACCTAACAAATTTAATGGTTGATCTAATCCTCTATATGTGGCTGATGATAATCTGTCTTTTTCTAAATTTTTTGAAAAAATAATTATATATCCTGGTTCGGTCATAAATACCATAAAATTTCCTGTTTTTATTAAGGCGGTAAGATCCTGTTTAGAGCAGGGCGAACCTTTATCATTTAAGTCATTTTTTATTATGTGAATTTGGTTTTCGAGTGGGATTCTCTCTTCTGAAAAAATTTTCTGGTACTTATCTACTTGCTCTGGCGACTTCCAATACGATAATGGTGTAACGATTTCGTTCGTTGCGCCCTCTGGAATAGTGCAAGCTTTATCGATTACTACCTCTTTGTCGCTTATTGTTAGTTTCGTTTGCCAATATCTATATATTAATCGCTCTCTTTCAAAAGTTGGCTCTCCGCCCAAAACAGTATTTTTGGAAACTTTATAAAAATACCATGTTTCGGGTGGTTCGGTTGCATAGACAATATTTATTGATAAAATAAAAAACAAGACTAAATTTAGCAAAATTTTTATTTTCATAATTTTCCACAATTTAATTTATCGACTTTTACATCCATAGATAGTTATATTTTTATCAATTCAATAAGTAATTTCTTTTATTGAAGCAAAGTCAAACTTTTCTGAATGTAAATGAGAGTTATGTAAACCTAAACCATCCTTTGTACCCTTAAGGTCTTCAAAATCTGATTCATACATTAATGTACCAATTCTAAATATAGTAAAATGAAATTTATACAGAGCTTGTACAAATGCTCTGTCTTTATTCCAGTTTGATAAATTATTAACTTTTCGAATATATTTAGTATCAATACTTTGACCATTAATATGTAAAGCACTAGGAAAACAAGAACCTTGCTCGTAAGCACTACCTGTGACTAGAATATTTTCCTTAATCTCAGCTAGTGCGCCTATAAAACCCGCCATAATGTCAGGATTAGTATATTTTCGAAAGGTTTCTGTTAGTTCGCATTTAATAGTCACATCATCATTTTCATAATTTATAATTTCAGGAATTTTTATTAATTGAGCTTCCTCTTGTTGTTGAGTATATAATTTCCAAATGTTTCCTGGTTTTCCATTATTTGCTGTATCGTGAATCCCATATTCTGCAATATCACCATTAGCCATTGTAAGCCGCTGATAGATGCTAACTCCTTTTTCTTTAACTACCCATTCATGAATATCACCATTGGTGTATTTAGCTCTAGCAACCATATATCCGTCATTAACATTTGTTTTAGACTCTGATACAGTACCATGATTTGGGTATGAATAAGTTCCTCCTGCTTTTGAAGATAAAATCTTCTTTTTAATAGTATGCCAATCACAAATACATATTTCATGTTCATTATCCTTTTCATCATGATAAACATACTTATATTTTTGCTTGTAGTCTTTCGATATTTCCTGTGGTATGTGTTTTTCAATTTTTCCATCGTGGTAAATATGATATGTCACTATACCTGGGCTTATAAATCTACCCATTATTGATACTGGATGAATAAACCATGCTTTACCATCAGCAGAAAGATTGCTTAGTGCGGGTGTTTGTGGTGTTTGGTTGTTTGTTGGTTGGGCTTGTTGTTGGTTTTGTGCCACTTTTTGCCACCAAAGTGATGGTTTAATGCGTTGCTCTTTTTCCAGTTGCCAATGTATTTTGGTTTCCTCGTGCGCTTCATCGACACTGTTTAAGGCTGAGTTTCGCTTATAAGGCATGGTTATGTTATTGTCATCTAACCATTTTTCAATTAATTTTTTTTGTTTATGTGTTTCTTTATCAAATAAACTATCTATTTCTTTCCATTTGGTTAGCGCCTCGTCTGCATGCCATTCACTTTCATATTTTATTATTAAGTGACCTATCATTTCGGCTATCCAACTATTGCGTAGACCATCTTTCAGAAATTCAACAGTAAAAGGTGGCAGTCCTTTTTTTCGCTGAACAGAATATAAAAGTGATTCAATTAAGATTTTATGCATAGCTTTCATTGAATCAGTATATTCTTTAATATCTAATGTTCCTGCTCGGTTATCGTTTATTTTAGTATAAAATTCTCCTACAGAAGCTTTTTCGATTACTGTCTCAAATCCTTGCCAATGCCAGGGACTGATTCGTTTAACGTGCTCTTGAGCATCTTTTTTGATGTTTACCCAACCTGTTATTGGCCTACGATCTTCATTTCCTACGTAAACATTTTGACAATTAAACTTATTTACACACATTCATCTCTTTTCTTTCTTTAAAAAGATAATGACATTTAATGGATTCTTGTAATTTAAATTTGCCATTATTTTCTACTGAATATTTACCCCAAAAGTTTAGCGTTTGCCCTTCTTCTAATATATTAGAACTTAATACATAGATATAATTATCAATGAAATAGTATTGTGATTTTGCATAATAACTTTCCATATCATACTCATTAGAGTAAATGATTAGCTGATCAATTACTTTATCATTCATTTCTGTATATATTTTAACTTCATCATCTAATAAGTTTTTCGGATAATTTGGTTCTTTTGTTTTTTTTAAAAATAAATTGACACCGTTTATAGGTGTTAAATATATTTTTTCATTTAATTTTATATTGTCTACTATATTTTCATAATCAAAATTCACCTTAGAAAAGATGCATTTTTCTCTCTCTTCATTGATTTCTTTATCAATTCCTCCATATGGATGAGCCTCATTGCAAGATAAATCTATTTTTTTAGCAAACTCTTTTTTACTTATAAGTTCATCACCTATGTAGTTCTTAGAATCGAGAATTAACTTTGATTTTATACTGGTATCTTTTATCTCTGCATGAATATTAGAGAAGAAAAAACAAAGTAACATTATAAATAATTTTTCTTTCATAATTTATAATCCTTACATATAATTAATCATTAGAATAATTTAATCTCTTTTACTTTAGTATTATCAAAATCGCCTGAGTGTAAATGAGTATGGAGAAGTGCATCTTATTGTTTAGTATTATTATTTTTATTCTCTATAAACATCTAACTTTTTATTAAATAATGAGAAAGTGCTTTTTTGCTTTAGATTTTTTGACTACTAATGCCATGTTCTTTTTGCTTCTTTAAGATAATATGTAAAAGTATTTTTGCTATTGCATTAAATATCAAATTCTTCTAAATACTGTTGAACTGGGTTTTTATCGTAATCTGAATTGAAAAATACAATCAAATTATCAGGAAAATTTATTTGTACATTAAGGTTATTAACTTTTAATGCCCCATAAATTTATCCAACACCCTTCTCGGCAATGTCATGATCTAATAACCAAATATTAAGTTGCTAATAATTAACTAAATGCATATATAAAACTTAGATCATCGACTTTCTAATATTTAATCGATTTTTTCAATCCTTTTGTTCAATTGCTCGGTTAAACATTTAGTGATGGTAAAGGTAAAATTCTCTGCTTCAAAATGATCATCCGGCTCAGTTATTGATAAACATATTTTATTGATTTCCTTATCAATTATTTCTATCGATTGTTTATTATTTATATTTTTTTCTTTTAACTTCTCAAGTTTTTGAGACAAAATATTATGGTAAAAACGATACGAATCAATACTACAACGTGTCGAATATTCTTTTTGATAACATGTTTTTAATTTGTCAACTTCATAATTTGATTCTTCTAATGAACCTTCAAGAATTTTAAAATGATCTGGATAAATGATTTCATATTTATATCCATTATCGATCAACAGTTCTGAAAGTTTAAAATGTAAATTTTCTTTGTCTATTTGATAGTGTTTCCAAAATATAGGCTCCACATTACCATCTATATCCTTGACTGATAATGTATAAATATCCCCGCTATCACTAATATAATAATATTGATTGATTAACCAATAATAACCTTCCACATCATAATAACTCTTCGCTAAAGTAATTTTATCTATAAAATTTGTTTTATTAAAAATGGATAAATTGAGCGCTTTAATGGGGTATTTTATATTGTTAATTATTTTGGCAGAGGTAGTTTTCTCAATAATAAGATCTAGTTTCTCAGAACTATAAATATTTTTTTTATTGTTAATTGTTTCATATAAATTTTCAAAATAGAAAGCAATTTGATTAATTGGACAATTTTCTCTTATCCTTTCTCGTTCAGAATTTGTCATCTGCCAAAAATCAATTGTTTTACGGCAATCTTTTTCTAATTGAATTATATCCATTGAAGGAATATTAGATTTACCTTTATAATCATCCGCCACATTAAATTGCTCAGCATAGCTATTAAAAATAAGCAAATTCATTATCACCGCTATATATATTGATTTTTTCATAAACTACTCCTTTGTTGAATTAAAAATACCAGAAGGAGTCATTTGAAATTCTACAGTTTTGGTATCGATTTGATTATTTTTTGGCTCCTCATCGTCCTCAAAAAGGTTTTCTTGCTGATATTGAGTTATCAAAATTTTTCCATTTGGATTTATAATAAAGTCATTCCAGTATGATATTTCACCACCCTCAACTTTATAAAGTAATATTGCATCAATAACCTCCCCTTGATTATCATAACTATATAATTGAAAAGTAAAAACTTTACCATCATTTTCACCTGTCGCCATCTGTATAACGCCTTTATATAAAATATTTTTATAATAAAAATAACAATGAGGAAAATAAAATGTCGTTTTAGCGAGATAATCAAATAATTTAGGTTTATATGAAAATTCTTTATTAGTGAACCTGAGAGGAAACGGCATATCAGGAGACAAATACAACCCATATTCTCCCCAATAATAGTATTTTTTTAATTCATTAGAGGAATAAGGTAAGTTTATTTTTTTATAGTAATTTAATTCACTTGTTACATTTGTTGAAAATGCATAATTTACAGATAAATAACTTATAAAAAAAATAATTAAATATTTTCTGAATAATTTCATTATGTTATTTCCTCTAAACTTTAAAATTGAATTTTCTATTTTTCATTTTATCTCCTGAAATTAAAAAATAATAAATTAATTCCAAAAAATTCAAATCAATCTTGTTTTTTTATGATCAAATTAAAATCAAAACCACAAATATGTAAATGATGATAGTGCTCATATCCACCTTTACCCTCTTTGTGCATATGTTTAGTATAAGAAAGTAATGTGTTAGCTTTTTTGTTATAAGTAAAGTATTCAGAATACATTAACGAAGTTCTTGCCCAACCAAATTTATGTAATGCTATATTAAATTTTTCTTGTTCATTAAAATCAAAGGTGGAATAACTTAACCAAGTTAATTCTCCATTTCTTTTTGTTGATATATACCTTAAATCTCCAGCGACGCCATTAATATGAGACTTACTTTGAACTGACTTAGCATCATATGTACTAAATCCATTGAATCCTAAATAGTCAACATTTAATTCAAGCATGGCTCCAAGTAATCCTGCAAAACAATCGGGATTTATATACCATCTTTTACTATCACTATTAAATGTTTTAAATTTTGCTTTAACATTTCCTTCTTTTGAACTATATCCTTCTTCAAACTCCTTTACATTGATTAATTCTACATCATAATCTAAAGCTACATTTCCTCTTTCCATTGCTTTTGTTTTATGTATATTAAAAATACCAATTTCATGTTGATTTTTATTTACATCATGATAAACATACTTATATTTTTGCTCGTAGCCTTTCGATATTTCCAGTGGTATATGTTTTTCAATTTTTCCATCGTGGTAAATATGATATGTCACTATACCTGGGCTTATAAATCTACCCATTATTGATACTGGATGAATAAACCATGCTTTGCCATCAGCAGAAAGATTGCTTAGAGCGGGTGTTTGTGGTGTTTGGTTGTTTGATGATTGGGTTGCTTGAGATTGTGCTACTTCTCGCCACCAAAGGGAGGGTTTAATGCGTTGCTCTTTTTCCAGTTGCCAATGTATTTTGGTTTCCTCGTGCGCTTCATCGACACTGTTTAAGGCTGAGTTTCGCTTATAAGGCATGGTTATGTTATTGTCATCTAACCATTTTTCAATTAATTTTTTTTGTTTCTGTGTTTCTTTCTCAAATAAACTATCTATTTCGTTCCATTTGGTTAGCGCTTCGTCTGCATACCATTCACTTTCATATTTTATTATTAAGTGACCTATCATTTCGGCTATCCAACTATTGCGTAGGCCATCTTTCAGAAATTCAATAGTAAAAGGTGGCAGTCCTTTTTTTCGCTGAACAGAATATAAAAGTGATTCAATTAAGATTTTATGCATAGCTTTCATTGAATCAGTATATTCTTTAATGTCCAATGTTCCTGCTCGGTTATCGTTTATTTTAGTATAAAATTCTCCCACACTAGCTTTTTCGATTACTGTCTCAAATCCTTGCCAATGCCATGGGCTGATTCGTTTAACGTGCTCTTGAGCATCTTTTTTGATGTTTACCCAACCTGTTATTGACCAACGCTCTTCATTTCCTGCGGTGACTTTTACCCAAATTGAATCCGTGCTTTCGTCTTCTATAGTGATTAAATTCTCATTACTTAATGAATCTAATGATACTGTCCGTGGAAAATGTACCGTGTTATCTTTAGTTGCAGGAGGTAAATTATCAAATGATAGCGGAAAATTATTCCAATAAGGAATTACGGTATTGAGTGTCCCATCTTGTCCAAATAAGTGAGAGACATCTTTTGACGCTATCCAATAATGTTTAGTATTCACACAAAAACGTATTTTGACAGATGAACTATTGTGATCAACTTCAACAAGTTCAACCTTATCCGGAATATCAGACTTGGTTAACTGCGGATAAGTTTTATTATATCTATTTTCTAACTGTTCTTTATTGTCGGCTGTTAAAGTGATTTCTAAAGTCTTATTCGATAAGTCGTTATCATTTTCTTCAATTTTTTCATCAACTTTAGATTGTGCAGCCAGATTGTTATCAGCATAGTATTCCTTTGAATTTAAAGTATATTCCAAGTTAATTTTAACGTAATAACTATCTTTATCACTGGTAAACTTTATTCCTAATCCTGAATTTAATTTTCCATCCGCTTCTGATGCTTGTATCAATCTTGCACCTTTTTCAACCAGAATTAAGTTTTTTTCACTTTCGGGTAAATTATCGGCTAAAGCACGGGTTTGGGTAATAAATGCTGATAAATCCTCACCGGTAAATAATTCAACATGTAACAGTTGCGGTAATTTTTTATCTGATGGTCGTTTTATTGTGGCTATAGATGCTTGTGTAGGCTCGTTAAAACTATTTTTTTTGAGTTGATTATGCCCGATATAACCAATAAAATCGCCACTAGAAATTGCAATCGGTGATTTTAATACCACAATGTCATTGAATTTTTCAGGTTTAAATGTGAATGAAGTCAGTGAGGTTACTTTGACATAACCTTTATGTGGTGCGTCTGAACTGCCATTTTCTTTTACTAATAGGTTTGGAACGTCACAATCATTAATCTTACGAATTTTAGCGTATCCGTTTTCTTGCCCATCTAATTCAAATGTTGCTTTTGGTGGTAAATAAGTCAATTTTTGTTTATTATCTCCCTCACTCAATTGAAGGTCAGTAAACAAAACTTCAGGAGTTGGATAATTAAGTAATAAAGGTATAAAAAACTCAGGGTAATGGTAATACTTTTTTATTTTCTCAAAATCCTTTTGAAAAGACTGTTTTTTTCTATTGATGATATTTAGTTTATCTAACCATTTAAAGTAATTCGATTGTTTTATGTCAACCATAATTATTTATTTCACTTAAATTAATATTTATAATTTAAGTGAAATCATTATACATATTGTTTTTTTATTTAAAAAATTGGTAAGGATATGCATATTTGGCAATACTACAGTCAAAATTTGTTTTATCACATGATAATAAAGTGTATTTATTATTGTTTTTCATATAAACTTCATCAAATAAAGCAAAATCAAAATCTTTTTCATTTAATTCAATTTCTGATTTAATAAAGCCAAATTCATAAATAGTTTTATCATTAAGTTTTATTGAAATAAAGTAATAAGGTGGATGGTGTTCAATAATTTCGAAGTTTAATCCGCCATTATCGCATTCTTTATTCGCAGTAATAGGTAAAATTGCATAAGGGTGATTAAAATCATTATCATGATATAGTTCAATTGACCACCATTTTGAAGCTGGATTCAAATAAGCATTATTTAGTGCTTTTTTTAATAATTCTATAGGTTCATTGAAATATATTTTACCTTTTGTGAGAGGGATTCCCTCACTTGATGAAATCAAAATACAATAGTCGGGTTGTTTTGTTGAAGTAATTGTTAAAGTCTCAATATCCTTTCCGTTATAATATGAAATAGAATTATTATTTAAAGCTAATACAACTTTATTGTAAGCAAAAATATCAATAGTAAAAAAAAATAAAAGTAAAAACATATAATTGATCATCTTTATCATTAGAAGTTAACCTCTAATTTATCTGTTTTGTAGTTATAAAATAAGTCTCTTACTGTAATAAAAAATTGAAATTGCTGCATATATAGAGTTGGAACTTTGCTCCCAAAATATCCTGTTAGTGAGGTATGTGAGGCTATTGTTGGAGCGTAAAAACCTAAATATACAGTCAATTCTCGTACAAATGTTACGCAGCTGTTACTATAAATTGAATAAGGCTTTCTATTAGGATCATCATTTTCTTTTATTTTTTTTTCACAATATTCTACTGCCTTATCATATATGTTGTCACTCCTAAGAATTCCTCCTTCAATTCTTCCTTTCTGTCCTGATGATGCTGATATTTTGCGTAATACTTGTTTTAATGATGTTATTGTTATCATTTTTTTTGGAGTTATTTCAACATTATTTATTGGAACATTTCTCGTTCTCCCAAGATCTCCTGGAGGATATCGACCATATTCATAATATTTGGTTTTACCATTTTGACCATTAATTATTAATACTCCAGCATGCCCCAAATAAGGAACCCGGTCTGTGCCTAAATATTTATTTGACGTCGCTGCACTTCCTCCTTCTAATCGAATAAGATAATCAGGAAAAACTAATGGAATTAAATAGTCTTCAGATCCACTAATATAAGCTTCCTTCACATCATCATTGTCAATTTTATTCATTTCTGAATTCATTATTTCAATTTTACTCATAAATCTATCATCTCTTAAATCAAATTCAATTATTTGTAAATGATGGTTTAAAAATCCTTAAATTAACAATTTCATTATTTTCTGAAATAATTTTTTTAGTATATCCTTTATTATCGCTTATTCCTTTTAACTTAATACCATTAGCTAATATAATTTCATATTTAACCTTTTTTAAAGGTTCATTTGTATTGGTATCTTTCAATAGAAATTTTATATGATATAAACTATCTTCCGTTTTACATGGTAAATATAGGCTATCAATTTGTGATATTTCTGGCCCCATTTTCTGCAATGCATTACTTTTTATATAAACATTATCAGCGGTGCCCAGTTCAATCCCAGCACTACTGAGTTTGATGTATGAACCGCCACACATTAACGTCAGTTCTTCACTTGCGGTGACCGTCAGCTTTCCATCCACACTGTCTATTTTAATATCTTGCTTGGCAGCCATATTCAGGTTGGCATTTTGCGCTTGCACCTCAACATCACCTTGGTTGGCAAAGACTTTCATTCCTGATTTATGAGCAAACAGACCGATTGATTCACCGGATGAGACGGTAATGTTTTTTAACGCATTAATGTCAGTCTGGTTTTCACTGGTCACCGATACACTGTTTGAAGTGGACAGTTGGATGTTTTCCGGACTGGTTAAAGCGATACCTTCTTGCGCATAAGCAAGAATGCCACTTTGGGCTAATTGAGTTAATGTCGCTTTAAGTTGCTCCTGACTGTCGGTATCCGCACCATGTGCTTCAGATGAGGTTGCTGCATTTTGCAGTGCTTTAGCAATTGATAACGCATTTTCAAGCTGGGTAATGGCACCTTGCATATCAAGTTGTTTACCCTGTGCCTTAGGCTCGGTCTGACTGGTCAGGTATAAACCTTTATTGGCAGCAATCGCTCCCCACTCATCGGTGCGCAGTTCAAATCCCTCACCTCGCTGCTCTTTGTTTTGGTCAA